>CBFGXY010000236.1:0-3578 GCA_965652945.1 uncultured bacterium | reverse complement strand
GATTCATGCGTACGGACCTCCACCGTCTACAGGCATTTTACAATGCGGAAGCGGCCCTCCAGATGGCACTCGCGAATGATGGACTGGGGGGGGGCATTCCGGGAGAAGTTCTCGCGCTTGAATACGCCTTTCCCGAGTTCGGACGTGCAAAAGTCGAGGCCGCCGTCTTCGGAGGTTTTATCTATCTGGAATCTCGCGGATATGCAGCGCGGCACACGGCGCACCTTTCGGGCATTGCGGGGCTCCGGCCGCCAAAAGAATTTGATGGAGCGATAGTCCTTGGCGACAGACAATCGGGATTGACCGTTACAGGGGATACCCGGATAACCGGCGCGGTTACCGTCGGCCGCGAAGGGTTGAAACCCGCGTCTTTCAATGGTCAGGCGTTTTCCGGCGAGATAATCGGAAATGTAACTACGTCTGAGTCCGTTGCAATATCGTCGTTCGATGCTTCATCGATCCGCTCAGCTATGCTCGACCTCGGCGACGATGGACATAGAAGCAATCTTATCATGCATCTGTCTGTGGTCGGAAGTCAAAGAATCTTGCGATTTCCGGGTGATGCACGATTCACGGAGGCAGACAGCGCAGATTTCGCACAGCCCTTGGTCGTCTTCGCCGACGGCGACGTCCATATCAGTGGGTCATTTAAACTGGCCGAGGGGAGTGTTCTTGCCAGTCGCGGTAATATCGAAATCCTGGGTGCAATAACCGGACGCAGCTTAATTCTCTCCGCTCGAGGATCGATCCGCGTTGCTGATGCGGCTCACCTGGACGGACAGCTCCTGGCTGGAGGGAGCGTGCATATTGACGGCGATGCATCGATAACCTATCCGAGTCTGGTCTTCGCCGAAGGGAAGACTGATGAAGAGGACGAGACCGGTGGCATCCGGCTCATCGGGCGTGCTCGTGTTGACGGAACGCTCGTGGTTCCCCCTGAAGATGGTGAAGCCGACGATCCCTATTTGCAGGACGCACGTATCATCCTCATTGATGAAGAGGCTGTGCTTCGCGGCGCCCTCTATAGCGGTGCTCGCGCCGAGATCCGGGGGGGCGTGATTGGTTCCGTCGTAGCAAGTTCACTCTACTTCTATGAATCGCCGAGGCACTATGTCAACTGGTTAAAAGACGCTGTAATTGACCGAAGTCGCCGGCCGAAAGACCTCGCGGTTCCGACGGGTTTCGTCGATTCACGCCGCTACGTGCTGATGGATCAAACTGAGCAATCCACACGTGGAGATATTCTCAAGACAGATCGTGCGCCGATATGATGACCGGAGATCTGAAAGTTCAATTGCGGGGGAATCCAGGCCATACCCTCGCTGAGGTAGTGGTAGCTATGGCGCTACTTCTGACAGTGCTCGTACCTGTTGCGGGAATTATGGCGTTCGCGGCAGAGCGGCAGATGGGCGCAGAGACGACACGGGCAATTGTCCTCGCCCATACGGCCATGGAGGAAGCACTACATGGCAGTGAGGCGGAAACTGTTGAAACGGTGACGGGGCGGTGGACCGTTCGAACGATGACAGAAGAAGTAAATGGCACCGTTAGGTTTCGGGTGGATGTTTTTCGAAAACATCCCGACAGACCTGCCGCTTCACTCTGGACCGCGCGCCTGGCTGATGACGAGGAACCACGATGAAAGGTTCACACTTGTGCGCATCAGATCGTGTTCAATCTTCTTCGCTGGGGCACGCAGGCTATACGCTGGCAGAATTGAGCGTCGCCATGATGGTTGCGCTGACCGTAGTCACACTCGGATTCGGTTCGTTTTTAATGGCGACGAGGGTCTTCGGCGCATGGCAAGAACGCATCGCTATAGAGAACTCCTTGCATACTATTACGATGCGAATGGCATCCGACCTGCGTCGGGGTGAGACGGTGACTGCAACTTCAGGCGGCTGGACGATCGATACGCCGTCTGGATCAATAGTCTATGAGATCCGCAACGGACATGCTTATCGAGACGCAAGGCCATTGAACAATAATTTACTGTTAACGCCGAGGATTACCGAAGTCCCCGGCAGGGGCTCGCGTGCGGGATACCGCATCGACCTGGATATTACCGCTGCATCCGACACGCTACGAAAGCATTTATTCGTAGTCTCACGACACGACGTCGACTGGCTTCTGCCCGCGACAATAGTCGGAGGTACCACTGAATGATATCCAAGAATCTGCCTCCAACTCTAAGATACTCTGCCACTGAGAATCGGAAAACCTCAAGCCGGGCCCTCTTCCTTCCCGCAACCTGGGGAAGGCGGATTTCTGGCGGAACGTTGGCCGAGTTTGCACGCGGGCTTGCCGTAATGATCAGCGCACGACTTCCTGTTGTCGAGGCGTTGCGTGCGGCCGCAGTGCAGGCAACGAATGCGCCTCTTCGAGATGCACTCGAGCAAACGCGCAAGGACGTTGAGCGCGGTCAAAGCCTTTCCCATGCCCTCGCCCGACACGAACGCACCTTTGGCCCACTCTTCGCCAGAATGGTCGAGATTGGTGAGGCGGCCGGCGTCCTTGACGATGTGCTTTTAAGACTCCCTACATTTCTTGAGAAATCATCTGCCCTAAAACAGAAAGTTCGGATGGCGCTGATGTATCCCGCTGTCATCCTGGTAGTAGCGATGGGAGCCGTTGTCTTCATGTTAACGGTTATCGTACCTACTTTCGCCGGCATGTTTGCGGACTTCGGAGCAGAGCTACCGGCGCCTACGCGGGTGGTTGTGGCCGTTAGCACTCTGGTAACAGGTCAACTCGGATGGCTCGCTGCGGCCGGAGTACTGATCGCGATCACATCGGGCTATTGCAGGCAGCTTCCCGCCGTCCGCGATCGTCTCGACCGGATAAGGCTTCGCCTGCCGTTTGCAGGTGCGCTGGTCACAAAGAGCGAGGCAGCGCGTCTTTGCCGTACGCTCGGCACCCTGATGAAGAGCGGCGTTGCACTGACCGATGCCCTCATGGTCACTGAACGTGCCTCAGAGAATGCCGTAGTGCGGAACCTCGTCTCAGAGATGCGTCAAAGTACGGCACGGGGGCAGCCACTCTCCCGTCCGCTCGTGGGTTCGAGGGTGTTCCCGCCGATGGTCGTCCACATGCTGCAGGTAGGAGAGGAGACGGCAACGCTTCCAGAAACACTTCTTCATATCGCGAGCCATTATGAAGCGGAGCTCGACCGTCTGCTGGATGGGCTCAGCTCCGTCATCGAACCGGTGTTGATCGTTCTGATCGGAGCGGTCGTCGGCGCTATTCTCGTGGCGCTCTATCTGCCGATATTTGAACTGGTAGGTCTGTCGGGGGTGGAGTAGAACAGCTCCAGATATAATCCCATTACACCGGGCTGCGTCGTGCACCATGTCGGGAAAGAGCACCCGGGGGGTGTCTGAAATTGTAGGGGCCCAGCGTAAACGGTGGTTTTCGGCTCGTTGGTTTCAGTGGTGAGTTGTGTTGGTATAGATGAGGCGTGAAGTCGTGCACGCCGGCCACCGCGGTATCCGCCCGGTAGCTTGCCTGGCGAGTACGACGTCGGCATCGAGCATCATGTAGGCAAGACGGCGGTAGCCCCGAGCGGTAACGCCAGGTGG
>CBFGXY010000235.1:0-3585 GCA_965652945.1 uncultured bacterium | reverse complement strand
GTTTAAAAGCGATTCCCACTGTCGGCAGGCGACGTCTTTCTCATAACTGGCGAGAAAAGCTCGCCGGCCGTTCTCACCGAGACGACGTGCCTCATCCGCGTCGTTTGTCAATGTTTGTATATGATCGACAATCGAGTCAACTGACTGATCATCACGCGTAGGATCAACCACGTATCCACAATCTTCCTCCCGGATCGTTTCTCCGGGCTCCGACGCTTCCGGCCCTACCATCAACACCGGTCTGCCGGAAGCCATGATTCCGTAGAGCTTGCCCGGCACTGCAATCCCGGCTGCGGAGTCGCGCAGCGTAAGGAGGTGTACGTCCGCAATCGACAACGAGAGTTTGAGTTGCGATCGATCGAAATAGTCGAGATAGCGGAAATTCTGGATATCGTTTTCCCCGGCAAATGCCTCGATTTCTTTTCGCCTCGGTCCCGCACCAACGAATAAAAAGAACACGTCCGGATCGTCCCGGAGACGCTTCATTGCTGCCAGCGTCTCATCAAATCGGTGAACGAGTCCGGCGTTGCCCGAGTACATGATAACAAATTTATCCGATAGACCGAGTTCATCGAACAGCGGATTGGATTCGCGGTCGACCGGCTCTACTTCATCCTTATGACTCCAGACTGGGATCGTGTGCAGTCGTTCCGGCCGAACGTCACGCTGAACGAGGCGTTGTTTCATGAAAGCTCCGAGGTCAACGATGAACTCCGCGTTCCGGTAGCCGAAATCGTTGAGCGCGTGAAGAAGGCGAGCGGTCGGACTGCCAGTCTTGATCATCCCTACTTCCTCCTCAGCATCAGGGTGCAGATCCATCGACCAGATGCCGTACTTCTGCCCGGTGATCCGCCTGAGAATACCGCCCATGAATGAGAGAAGTGGGGGAGTCGTAAGGAAAACGATGTACTGGTACCGATTCCTCCGAAACAGTCTTGCGATCGTCTGTAGATAGAACGTTCCGTAGTCTAGAATCCGGCCGAGATGCCGGTCCCGCCCGAAACTGCTTGCGCGGACCCGGTGGATGGTCACCCCGTTTCGCGTCTCCAGGAGCGGCACCTCCAGTTCTCCCGCCAGATATCGTCCTCTGCTACAGAGCACCGATACATTGAACCCCGACGCGGCGAGGTGCTCCGCAAGGTCCGTAAGATGCTGACCCGTCGAGGCAAAGTCAGGCCAGTAATGCTGATTGACGAAGAGAATGGAGGGCTGAAAATCCGACATGTGATTTATAGAGGGGAACTAATGTGATCCAATTTCAAATGGATATTCCGGATGTGCGATCTCTCTCCTCACGAATCTTCAGATCAATCATATACTCATACATCGCCATCATTCTGCTATACGTAAAGCCCGCCGATCCGTCAAGGAAACCACGTCGTATCAGGTACATGTAGAGAAATCGGAGCGTCGGCCGGAAGGGCAGTTTCATGCTCACCGATTTAACGGCACGCCTTCGCACGGTCGGATCCCGTGACAGCACATCCGTGAAGCTCGATTCGGATCGCCCAGCCTGTGTAAGTGCGCGTGCTGCTTCGTCCGTCGAATAGCGATTATGTTTACTGATCCAATCTTCAATTCCTTTCGAGAAGGAGTAGTGGACAAGCGGTTCTTTCAGCGTGCCAACATATTCCGCTTCAAGATCCTCGCGTTGGCCATGGCCGACCTGGACAAAGCGGAGGCGGTCCCGTCGACCGTATCGTACCTGATAGGACGGGTACATCCCACTATGCTTTAGCCACTTCCCCTGAAACATCGTTTTGGAGGGGACCCGATATGCATGATAGGATCCCTGTCGTACTGCTATCATCTCATCGCGGAGCGCTTCTGTGACTACCTCGTCTGCGTCGAGATGTAGCACCCAGTCATGCCGGAGTTCTCCCATATCCAGCCCGAAGTTGCGTTGACCTGCAAAATGGTCGAACTCACGTTCGAGGACGCGCGCACCGAATTTCTTCGCGATCTCCACAGTCCGATCGGTACTGAATGAATCCACTACCAGCACGTCATCTGACCAGGCGACCGACTTCAAGCAGCGGGGAAGGTTTGCCTCCTCATTGAAGGTCAGGATGAGAACCGAAATCATTCGTCGAGCACACGCTTCTTTATTAATCGCGCAGGATTCCCTGCAACTATCGACCACGCATCCACATCCTCAACGGCGACCGCACGCGCCCCGACGATGGCACCTTCACCAATCCGTATACCTGGTCCGACAAATGCATCAGCACAGATCCAGGCATCATCAGCAATCTCAATGGGTGGTTTTAGGAGCGGCAGTTCACGCCGGCGATAATCGTGCGTTCCAGCGCATAGATGAGATCTCTGAGAGATCGTGACACGTTGCCCGATAGTAACAGGACCGAGATTATAAATCAGTGCATTTTCACCGATCGAGCTCCAGTCGCCAATGTCGAGATTCCATGGGAAATAGATCTGAGCGGTTTGATAAATGTTTACGTCACGGCCGACCTTTGCGCCGAACATGCGCAGGATCAAGCGCCTCCAGCCGAAGGCGATGCGCGGGCTGAAACGAAATAAGACCTTGCCGGCACCCCAGAGCACTCGACGAACAAGTTCGGAGCGTGAATACTTCCGAGCGGCACGATTCTGCTGAATTGCGGTATCCGTCATGGCAAGATCACGGTCTCAGGAACCTCCCCCTTGCGGAGAACCCATCGATATACTCCACTCATCAGGTCTCCGATGACACTCCAACTCAGATTCTCCCTTACATATTCGCCGCCGCGTTTACCCATTTCTACAAGACGTGCTTTTTCCATCGACGTCGCCTCCTCCAGTGCCGAAGCAATGGATTCAGGTGCGACATCCGTCCACCACCCTGCATCAATCTCCTCGAGTAGGGCCCACGGAGCACCTTTCGTTGTAATGACGGGAAGCCCCATAGCCATTGCTTCGGCAACGACGATGCCAAAATTCTCGCTGTGAGTTGGAAGCACGAATAGATCTGCTGATGCATACAGATCCCACTTCTCCGAATCTGCGAAAGCGCCAAGAAAGGACACGGCGTCATTCAAACCAAACCGATTGGTCAGCGCCTCGAGCTCTGCTCGATGGCCGTCTTCATCCGGTCCGGCTATGATCAACTCCCACCCTTCCGGCCGAAGTTTTGCCCAGGCTCCGAGAAGATGAACAAGTCCTTTCTTTGGGTGAACTCGGGAGAGAAAAAGCGCGCGCCTTGTGCCCCGCGTCCCTTTCGGATATACTTCTTCACCAGGCACAGATACTCCATTAGGAATTACCGCGATGGGTGTCTTGAGCCCAAGACTTCGAATTGCCTCTGCCTCAGACTCGGCGGTCGCATGAAGAACCGCCGCATTTGCTAGGATTCTTCGCTGATAGACTTGCCATGCAAGTCTTTTCCGGAATCGCTGCTGCTGCAATGACCACGGTTCCAACATTCCACGAACCGAGACGACATACGGTATAGCATTGCGAGCTGCCGTACGCGCAGTCACGTAGTTCGAAGGCAGCCAGAGCCCATGATCATGTACGATGGCATCATTATGCGGCATCTCGCGCACCAGCCTGCGCCTCACCCGGTACATTGCCGTAATCGAGTTT
>CBFGXY010000234.1:0-3592 GCA_965652945.1 uncultured bacterium | reverse complement strand
TCCCTTCCTATGTGCCGCTGAGAGTCCAATCGCCGCGTAAGACGCATCCTTTAAGGATGACGTCGCGTTGATGCAGGCACTTGTGTCCCATCGGAGAGTCAGCTTGCCCGATGAATAAGACCGCCCGCGTGGGAATGTCAGAACCACGAGGCTTTGCACTGTGGCAAGGTGGCTGAGGGGTTTTTCCGGGCACTCTTTGTGGTTATTTGCCACGGGACGGATGTTTCGAGCTGGTTTGATTATATCAATAATCCCGGCAGCATCATGGTAACGTTGACTCAAACACAGAAACGGATCGAGTCCGGCGAGGCGGGCATTTCAACGCCGACGGACGACCTGTCTGGTCATACCCATCGCCAGGTAATAGGGTATGTGGGGCTTGCCCTGCCCGTCATGCTGATAGTAATGGCGGGCCTTCGCCCCGTTGAGGGCGTCGAACCCTGGCGCCTTCTCGGCTCGATAAGCGCCTACTATTACACGGGCGCGACGGGAGTTTTTGTGGGCTTGCTTGTCGTACTCGCGCTTTTCCTGTTCACGTATCGGGGATACGCCAACAGGTATCGGTGGGCGGATCGAGGCGCCGCCGTCATCGCAGGAATTGCCGCTCTCGGGGTGGCACTTTACCCGACGGCAGCGCCCGATGGCTTTAGCGCTCCGTCCTGGTGGGGCACCGGTACCGGCGTAATCCATTATGTCTCTGCCATTATCCTATTCTTGATGTTCGCTGTGTTCGCGCTATGGTTGTTTCGACTGGGAACGAGTCTGCGAGATAAGGATCCGGTCAAACGCATACGTAATCTCGTTCATCTTCTGTGTGGGATGATCATTCTTGGCAGTATCGCATGGGCTGGTATAGCGGGCATGAACGACCGTTCAATTTTTCTGCCGGAGTCGATCGCCCTGGTTGCCTTCGCCATATCCTGGCTCGTGAAGGGCCACGCTCTTCGTTCGATCGCATCGGGTGTGCGAACGATTACCGAGACGGCTGGGGCAGAGGGTGGTTGATGTCTGCTCAGTTCTCTGCTGACAGAGTACATGGGACTTCGGCCAGACATCGGATGCGTAATTTCATCGGCGGCGGAGCTTAACGCATGATGACCACCTGTTCAATCTCTGTCTGCGACTCGGTTTCCAATCGAATGAAGTAGACTCCGCTTGCCATCTTGCTGCTATTCAGCACGACCTCGTGCGTACCTGCCAAACGGGTCTCGGCCATCAGTACCAGTAGCTCACGACCAAGCACATCATAAACCGACAGGCGCACGGGACCGGCTTCGAAAACCTCGAAGGTGATTGTGGCCCGATCAGACGCGGGATTAGGAAACGGTGTATACAGCTTGAACTGCAGAGGCTCAGCACCTTCCACATCGGTCGCTGCGAGGGCCGCCGTCGGTGAAAAACTGCTGGTATTTCCGTCTGCATCGGTAGCGGTGGCAACCAGCCCGTCGCCTCCAGCGATGCCTAACATGGCGGCACTGCCGACGTTGATCGTCTTCAGGCCTGGCATGCCGTTATTCCAGTCTTCACTGGAGTACTCGTCAGAGGTCAGATACATTTCGCCCTGCCCCAGATCATCGCTCCTGAAGAGTTCGACGAGGATAGGGAAGGCAGAATTCTCAGGGGCCGAGTCCACTCGGTAGGTTACGAACAGATCACCGGAGCTGCTAATTTCTAACTCTGTGATCTCCGGATGATTCTGACATCGGTTGGGGCCCTCGTCGGGGTCCTGGGCATCGTTTTCGCCGCAGGTGATATCGATTCCGTATTCCGTCCGCGAATCGGGGTCGTGGTTGGCATAGATGCTGTTGCGGCTTACGAAAATCGTATCCGCCTCACCTTCGATTAATATCCCAAACCCCCGATTGAACCGTATCGTGTTGTTGACGATTCGAGATCGTTTCGCGTTTAGGGCCCTGATGCCTCCAAATGGATACGTGTTGTCCGTATTGTTGAAAGCGATAAGATTTCCTGCGCCGGGCTCATCACCACCTATCAAATGCCCTCCGCCTTCCCAGAACGCGCGGCTAAATGTCAAGACACCATTATAGCCGTTTCCCATTGCGGTAGTTGAGTCCACACCAACTCCGATGAGGTTGCCCTGAATCACAGTGGCGAGGATAACATGGCGTTCGGTATCGTTATTTCCATTCCCGATGCCGTTGCCTCCATTGGCTGCAATGACATTGCCTGCGCCCGGCTCGGTGCCGCCGATTAAAGAATGGCGAGTGTCATTGATAGCAATTCCGTCCTGCTCGTTTCCCAGTGCTCTGAGTCCGGTGCGGTCCGTTCCTAAATAATTGCCCTGTATGATGGTGCCCGTGGGTGCATTCCCGCGTCCTCCCGAGAGGGAGATGGCTCTTCGATTACCAGAGATGACATTTCGGGCTGCGGAGGATGTCCCGCCTATGATATTACCACGCAGATTCCTGTTATAGGAGCTGATGGAAACCCCGGTTCCGTTGCGACGCTTCGACGTACCTGCCTGGTCGGTACCTATGAAATTCCCCTCTACTCGATTGCTATCCGAGTGGATGAATATGCCTCCTCCCCAATCATTGATCACAAGTCCACGGACTACGGAGGACCCTCCACCTATATCGAGGCCCCAACCTGATGTTGGTCCGTTCAGCTCAATCATCAGCACGGCATCGTTCCCTACAGCGAGAGAATTCTCTCTCGATCCAGGCTGAGTGTAGCCATCGATCACCACCGGGCTGGTGAGGGAGGGCAAGCTTGATTGAGGCCGAATGGTGTGCGGACCCTCTCCGGGTATGTTAAAACAGATCGTGTCCGGCTCCGCTGTGAGATTAGCCGACTGGAAAGCCTGACGTAGCGAGCCCTCCCCACTGTCATCTGTATTCGTGACGGTGAGAGTGCATTGTGCCCCGGCGGGGACGGCCAGTGTTGCCATGACGAGCACAAACAATATGGTCCTGGTCATAGGTACGGTGTGCGATTGTGTTGACTTCGATTTGACTTATCCAATCTGTGCCCACCCGGTATTGTGATTACCGATCTTGACCGCAACCGGGTGTGGGGCACGGATTGCACCTTTGCGCTTCCTGCGTTACCATCGACTGAGTAGAGGCATGGATGTCGGTCCAAATTGGTCGGATAGAACAGTACTGCGCTTTAATTGAAGCTTATTGTTGCCTTATTATTTTCTTATTACAGCCACTGGCGCCTCTCGCATCGATGAGCATCAATGACCAATCCACCTCGCGGCAGGATGTCCACTACCGATTTGGACCCTTCCGTCTCGAGCCGGCGGAACGCAGGCTGTTGCGTGGCGAAGAGCAGATCGACCTGCCACCGAAGGCATTCGATACGCTCGTGGTTCTCGTAGAGAACAGCGGTCGCCTGGTATCGAAGGACTATCTGCTCGATACCGTCTGGCCGGATGTCGTTGTCGAAGAGAACTACGTGAGTGTGAACATCTCACGGCTCCGCGCCGCGCTCGGCGAGACTGCTCAGGATTGGAACTATATCGAGACCTCAGCCATCGATGCGTGGGCAAGTGCAAAGCTGGGATCCGCATGTATGGCCTGGCGGAAGAGCGCGAGACTCTCCCGCAGATCCGATCTGGTTCGGC
>CBFGXY010000233.1:0-3593 GCA_965652945.1 uncultured bacterium | reverse complement strand
TTAAGGGCCTTATCAAGCTCGGGCTTGAGTTCTTCGGCCTCGGCCCGGATCTCGAGCTCAAACTCAACGTCGCTGATCTTCGTAAGGGTTGTTTCCATAATGGTCGATATAGCTCAGTGCATGCGCTGCGGATGGAACCGGCGCCGTGTCGAATGCGCAGGATGTGCAGCGGGTTGTAATACAAAAACGCGAACCTTTCGGGCTCGCGTTCCACATACTGCCTTATGATGGATACGATCTTGGGCGAAAGATCCAGCAAATAAGACTAGACTCGGCTGGAGTTCCATCGGAGAGGTTCTCCGAACCCTCCTTCAAGAAGGATTGACGATCAGGCGGCGTCCGCAATCCTTCTTCTGGACCTCGGTGCAGGCAGGGCCGCCGACCCTTTGCTCAATCCCGAGAGCTTGCGTAGCTCGTAGCACCAGGTGCCCGCCGCTTGCACACGAATGAAATGCTCAGTGCCCAGGCGGTCGATAATTTGCAGATTCGGCTCTCCCTTCACGGCGGTATACCATTCGACTTTCCGAATCCCTCCTATCTCGATCACACGGTGAATGCGCCCCTTTAGGCTCCAGCCACTCAGTTCAATCTGGTCGGCAAAAAGACGGGCTCGGCCGAGAAAGAGATTCCGGTCGGGCAAGTTTAGCCGGGAGGATAGTATTTCCGATTTACTTGCTGCCATTCTACGCTTTCCTGATCACGGTATATAAAAGTTTGACCCTTCTCCGAAATCCACCCGCCAGGATCGGCGAACGACCGAAGGAGAGGTCGGCGACCATGTGGCCGGACGACTGCGGCCGCAGGCTATTAGTAATTGCAAGACCAAGCTCGCTAATCTGTTTTCTTAAATGGTTGATAAAAAACCGTTTCATCAAAAGTCTAACCCAACCGAAAGATATAATCTTCTGCTGCCGAATGACTGTCCATCGTGAGGCCACGCATAATCGACGCGGATCGGAAATCCGAGCAGAATCGTTCGAATTCCCAGACCGATGCCGATCATCGCATCGTCGAGGCGTTTGTTCCCATCTTCGCCGGTGCTTAACAGGCGGAAGCGGGCATCGTCGCCGCGGCCACCCCAGATGCCCCCCGCATCAACAAAAGCTGTGCCATGTAGGTTGTACAGGGGCAGGAACGGTAGCGGCCCTGGCAACAATGCGGCTACTATCGGATAGCGAAATTCGATGTTCGCCAGCGCGAAGTTCGATCCATTGCGCGCGTTGATATCATATCCTCGCATCGGCAGTACCGGTCGCGCAAAGATGAAATCGGAGACCTCGTCGATGGGAAATCCGTTCTCGTCATCGAAACGCCGATTGATCCAGTTCTGAGTTCCGGAACTGAAGAAGAGCTGTTGCCCCGGACCGATCGAAGTGCCGCCCGAGAGTCGAAACGCAAAGCTGTATGAGCCGCCGCCGAAGGAAGTATAGAACCGCGCATCTCCAAGGAAGGTGAGGAACTCACTCGTTCCGCCACGGAAAGAGACCGGGCTTCCGGAGATGTTGAAGGCCAGTCTCCGGCCTCCTACAGGCGCTACCCTGCCGGGCGAAGTAAAGTCAAGCGTATATGACAGGGATGGATAGAGCATCAGCCGAGTGGCGGTAGGTCGCTCGGGTTCGCCGATGTCTGTCTGACTTACGCCCAGGACATAGGCTTCGGCATCGATGCGTCTGAATTTGTCCAGAGGATAGCTCGCCGCTATGCTCGTTCCATACTGCCGATACCGGTAATACGTGAACCGGTTGAAGTCGGGAAGCAACCGCGAAATGTGATAGCTGGAAATACTCCAGTCAATTCGCCTGGGCAGATAGGCATAGGTAATCACATAGTCGGAATTACGCAGGTCAATCAGCAGGTTCGTGGCGACAAAGATCTGATGGTCTCCGAGCATATCACTGAAGAGCATCTGAGTCACTCCTTGCACACCATAGAGCACATCGTAGCCAGCCGTTCCGTACACGATGTCGGGCGAAAACCGGAGCCGGTACTTCTTCTCCCGAAACGACCCATCCTCATTCAGATTATCTGGCGGATTGAACGGATCGTGGATCTCGAACCGATCTTCCGTATTTCGTGTAGTCTCTTCATGTGGTTCGTCGAAGACGTACGTGCGGAAGTCTACTCTGACGGATCCGTACGCGGTCGAGTCTGTGGTCTGGTGATCGATTGCACTTCCTGATTCAGTGCGATTCGGATCGGATTCAGCCAGAATCTGCTCGATTTCGCGACGCTGAGCCAGGCGGTCGTTCCAACGCATCAGGTTTCCATCTTCCTGAGCGGAGCGAACGAAAGGATTGTTCTGGCGCACGGAGGCAGACGAGACGGCCAGCGCAGGCGCCTGGTGGGTCGAGTCGTAATGGACGCGTTGTGCCCACACATTGGGAGCCAGCGCATCGTTCTCGAGCGTCCGATTGAACGGATCGTTGAGGATGTAGATGGAGGGCACGCCCTTTCGGAGGCTGACAATCGCCGCACGGTTTCCATCTCCCGACAATGCGACCTGCATCACGCCGCGCACCACATCCGTGAGGGGGCGCTCGGCACCGGTGAGCAGATGTTTCTCATAGAGATTGTAAATACCGTTCCGGTCAGAGACGAATAGCAGCAAGTTGGGATCGCTTCCGAATCTCGCACTGAGATTGTCCCATCGGTCACCTCGAGTGAGGCGTTGAATGCCGCCGGATGCCTCCGGATCGTTCGCATCGACATCGATCATGTAAAGATCGTAGCGACTGAAGTCGTGATCGAATGCATTCGAGTACCGTCCTGCGGAGGTGTGAACCTGGTCTCCCCGATCACTGTGGAACACAATGGCGCGACCGTCGGGGCGCCAGGCAGGCTCGTGGTCCGAGTAGGGATCGTCCGTGAGCCTGACGAGATTGCTCGTTCCGATGTCGAGCAGATAAATGTCAGATCGTCCGTTTTGCGTACCCGAGAAGGCAATCTGATGGCCGCGGGGATTCCATGCAACGCTGAAGATCTGGTCGACATCCGGTGTGCGATAGTGCTGAACCTCGCCCGAGGCAACATCCACTACCGCAATCGCTTCCGTGTGTTTGCTCTTAACCGCAATCGCTATCTGCCGCCCGTCGGGGCTCCATGATAAACCAGGCGTCAGGATGCGCAGACTCTCGAAATCAGAATTATCCTGACCATTGATGAGTTTCTTGAGTACGGTGCCCTCGCTGACGCTGGCAAGATAAACGTCAAAGAATGATCCACGAGTGGAGACGAACGCCAGCAAATCGCCTCGCGGAGAGAGCGCGGGACTGGTGTTCATATGTCCATCTTCGCGTGAGATCAAGATTCGGGCCGCCTGGTCGAGATTTTCCCGCGCAGCCAGTTCGGGGTAATGAACCTCCCGCAGAGACTGATGCCATCGCTCGGACAATTCGCCCAGGGAGAGTCCAGTCGAGTGCTTGAAGCTCTCTTCGATCGAACGGCTCATCCTCAGACGTTGAAGGATCTCATTTATCTTGTCCTTGCCATACTGAGTGGCCACGAAATCCCACACGCTCTGACCACCTCTGTACGCGTAATACCCACTCAGGTATTGAATCGGCGGCAGATCGTCGGTGAGGATGGTGTCTCGG
>CBFGXY010000232.1:0-3614 GCA_965652945.1 uncultured bacterium | reverse complement strand
ATCTAAACACGAGGCCTACTACTTCGTCGCGAACTATCACGCTCTGACGTCTATTCAGGATGCCGAGCGCCTGAAAAAGTACCAACTCGACGTTGTCCTGGATTACCTGGCTCTGGGTTTCGATCCGACGCGCGCTCACCTTTTTCTGCAGAGTGATGTGCCGCAGGTGACCGAACTCGCGTGGATCTTCTACAACCTAACGCCGACGTCCATGCTTGAGAAGGCGGTTTCGTACAAGGACAAGATCGCGCAGGGCCTGACGCCAAATGCCGGACTGTTCAACTATCCGGTACTGCAGGCGGCAGACATTCTGATCTACGGCGCGACGCTCGTACCGGTCGGGTCCGATCAGAAGCAGCACATTGAAATGACCCGGGATATCGCGGCGAAATTCAACAATGCATTTTGTCCGGAGGATGAGCCCTACTTCCCCATCCCGGATGCTTTGATTCTGGATGATGTCGCCGTTGTCCCGGGAATCGACGGACGCAAGATGTCGAAGAGTTATGACAACACGATCGGCATCTTCGATGAGGGGAAGGACCTTCGGCGAAAAGTAATGAGCATCGTGACGGATTCCACCCCGCTGGAGGATCCCAAGGATCCTGATACGGATAACGTGTTTGCGCTCATCCGGCTTTTTGCCTCTGAGGATGAACGGGAGCGAATCGCCGACGCGTACCGGGCAGGCGGCTACGGATACGGTCATGCTAAGAAAGAACTTCTTGCCTTGATCACATCGTATTTCGCAGAGGCAAGAGAGCGCCGACGCGAGCTCGAGCAACGTCCAGATTTCGTGATGGACGTACTGCGCGAGGGCGGCCGCAAAGCGCGAGAGAAGGCAGATCGCGTCATGGAGCCGGTACGTGACATGCTGGGCCTGATCACTACCTATGGTTCGTAAACATGCTGATCCGAGCTCGGCAACTGTCATGATTCTTGTAATCGACAACTACGACTCGTTCACGTACAACCTTGTCCATCTGCTGGCGCGAAATGACGTCCGGGTGGAGGTTGTCCGCAACGATGCACACTCGGTCGAGGAGCTCCGCAGAATGGATCCGCACGGCATCGTTATTTCACCCGGGCCCGGTAGACCCGCCGATGCCGGGGTCACGAACGAGTTGATCAGGACCGTTGCCGGATCGATTCCCGTACTCGGCGTCTGCCTTGGACATCAGGCCATTGCCGAAGTATTCGGCGGAAAGATCGACTACGCGCCAGATCTGATGCACGGGAAAACGAGTCCGATCAATCACGACGGACGATCGATTTTCGCCGGAGTGGCTCAGTCGTTCGAAGCCACGCGTTACCATTCGCTGGTAGTAGACGGCACCACACTTCCCGAGTGCCTTGAGATCAGTGCTACATCCGACGACGGTGTCGTAATGGGTGTTCGCCACAAAAACCTGGCGGTTGAGGGCATACAGTTCCATCCTGAGAGTGTCCTCACGACGGAGGGACCGCGCATCATCGAAAACTGGATTAGAAGCGTGCTTCAATCAGTCGTGGTAGTGGGCCGGTCATGAGCGGAGTACTTCATCCATTTCTTGACGTCCTTGCACGAGGCGGAACGCTCAGTCGATCGCAAGCCGAAGCCGCCATGCATTTCATGTTGCAAGGGGAATCGGGTGCCGAAGAGTCGAGCGCCTTGCTGATGGGTCTACGTTCGCGGGGAGAGACACTGGAGGAGCTGGTGGGTTTTACCAGCGTTATGCGCGAGTACGCCACGCCCGTTGAGGCCGATCCGGACGCCATCGACCTGTGCGGAACCGGAGGCGACAGCAGTGGCACGTTCAACATTTCGACCGCGGCAGCAATTGTCTGTGCTGGAGCGGGTGCCATCGTGGCAAAGCACGGCAACCGATCCGTCTCCTCGAAAGCAGGTTCAGCCGATGTGCTCGAAGCGCTTGGAGTTCGGGTTGAACTGGGGAAAGAGGGTGTCGAGTACTGTCTGGACGCGGCGGGTATAGCATTTCTCTTTGCCCCGTACTTCCACCCTGCGATGCGCTATGTGATGCCGGTACGACGCAAGCTAGGTGTGCGGACCTTCTTTAACATTCTGGGGCCGCTGACCAATCCGGCGTCGGTCCGCCGGCAGCTCGTGGGCGCATTCGACCTCGAGACCTCGCGGATCATGGCCTCAATTCTGCATGCGCTGGATTCTCACCATGTGGTGGCCGTCCACGCGGCGGATGGGCTGGACGAACTCTCGCTTACCTCGGAATCGACGGCCTTCGCGTTTAACCGCGACAATCGATCCAATCAGCAGATCAGTACGTGGTCCATTTCTCCTGAACAGCACGGATTGGCGAGGTCCCAGAGAGCGTACCTCCTCGGCGGAACGGCCGAGGATAACGCCAGAATTTTAAAGGAAATACTGGACGGCGTAAGGAGTCCGCGCCGTGACGTGGTAGTTCTAAACGCGGGGTACGCACTCTATACGACGGGACGCTACGGCTCGGTAAACGACGCAATTCTGGCGGCAGAAGAGAGCATTGATTCAGGAAGAGCAGCAGCCAGGCTCAAGCTGCTGATCGAGTCGTCACAAAAAGCACCTGCACCATGAACATCCTGGATCAAATCGTGGAAACGACGCGCGAGGATCTCAAGCGTCGCAGACGTATGCACTCGATCTCATCGCTCGAGTCGTGGCCGTTGTTCGAAGAACCGCGGCGGCAGTTCACGGATGCACTTCGCGCCGACGGGATGTCGATCATCGCCGAAATAAAAAAGGCTTCCCCATCGAAAGGATTGATCCGGGAGGATTTCAATCCGCCACGAATTGCAGAATGGTACGAGAAGGGCGGCGCAGCAGCGCTTTCGGTTTTGACGGAAGAGCATCATTTTCGGGGATCGCTCGACTTCCTGGCGGAGGCTCGTATTGCGGCGGGACTTCCGCTGTTGAGGAAGGATTTCGTGATCGACCCATACCAGGTTGTCGAAGCAAGAGCCGCCGGCGCGGACGCCGTGCTTCTCATTGCAGCCATTCTGGATCCGTCCCAGTTGCACGAGCTGTATGCCGTTGCCAGGGAGTATGAACTGGCGGCGCTGGTGGAAATTTATGATCCTCGCGAATTGGATCCATTGGATGTCGATGCCTTCGATGTCGTGGGCGTCAACAATCGGGATCTGAAAACCTTCGACGTGGACCTTCATCGATCCGTAGAGGTCCTCAATATTCTTCCGGACCGGATCGTCCGGGTTTCGGAGAGCGGGATCGGCAGTGCCGCTGACCTGAATTATCTGCTATCGAACGGGATCGGAGCCGCGCTGATCGGCGAACACCTCATGCGGGCCGAGCATCCCGGAGATGAGCTTCGCAAGTGGCTTGACGAGTTGAGCGAGTTGCAGGAATACTGATTATACCTTTTGCATGTCTGTAAAACTTAAAATATGCGGTCTTACCACTCTCGCTGACGCGCGTTACTGCGCCGGTGCGGGTGCGGACTTCCTTGGCTTCGTATTCCATCGTCCGAGTCCAAGGTACATCGAACCTGAAGGAGTCCGGCAGATTGCCGACTGGCTGCACGGCCCCGACCTCGTCGGAGTGTTTGTGGATGAGTCCTTGGAATCGGTTCGGAAGTCTTCGACTGAAGCCGCGCTAACAACCG
>CBFGXY010000231.1:0-3626 GCA_965652945.1 uncultured bacterium | reverse complement strand
CGGTCCAGGCGTCCGACTGGTTGGCGAAGGTGATCCCGAAATCGTTGAACTGTGCTGCGAGTTCGACACGGAGATGGACCCACTGGTTCCCGAACGACGCGAAGAGGTAACGACCGAGGGTGGCCTCGATGTGCGGTCGTCGACGGCGCGCGTACGAGAGATCTCCTCCCGATTGCGCTCGGCAGGCATCGAAGAAGTAAGCCTGTTCATTGAACCGGATACCGATCAGGTCGAGGCAAGCATCGAAGCAGGAGCCAACTGTGTGGAACTGCATACTGGTAATTATGCCAACGCCACCACACACGATGAGCGTATGGCGATTCTGGAACGCCTCGCAACCGCTGCCGAACGCGCCCGCGAACTGGGCCTGCGCGTACACGCCGGTCATGGCCTCAATTATCGTAACTACCCGGCCTTCGGAAAGTACGTACCGCACGTAGAAGAGGTCTCAATCGGGTTCGCAATTATCGCCCAGGCCGTCCTGGTAGGGCTCGACCGCGCCGTGCAAGACATGGCGACACTCGTCCGACACGGATCTGCTCGATAATGGATATACCTGACATTCCTCAGATCGAGTATCCGGAGGGGCATCGCAGCGGCTACGTGGCGCTCATCGGAAAGCCAAACGTGGGCAAGAGTACGCTCATGAATGCGCTGATTGGCTTCAAGTTGTCGATAGTGACGAACAAGCCGCAAACCACGAGGCACCGCATCATCGGTATTCTGTCAGGGGAGGGATACCAGGTGATCTTCCTCGATACGCCGGGAGTAATCGAGCCACGGTATCGACTGCACGAAGCGATGATGCACAGTGTGCGAGACTCCATTGCGGAGGCGGACATGCTTTTGTTCATGGCCGATGCCACACTCGACCGGCCGGATGAACTGAGTCTGGAACTGATCGGTGATCGCAGGGCCATCCTGGTCATCAACAAAATGGATCTGATCCGAAAAGAGGATGCCCTGCCACTGGTGGAGACCTATGGCGAGCTTCGCGAATTCGAAGAAGTGGTGCCCGTCTCAGCGGCCACAGGATACAACGTGGACCTGCTGCGCAAACTCATCATTGAGAGGCTGCCCGAAGGACCCCCGTTCTATCCGCCGGAAATGATCTCCGAGCATCCCGAGCGCTTCTTTATATCCGAAATCATCCGAGAAAAGATTTTTGAGCAGTTCCGGCAGGAAATTCCCTACTCGGTGGAGGTCCTCATCACACAGTACACGGAAAAAGAAGATGGGAAAGACTTGATCGATGCTGAAATCGTGGTCGAGCGCGAGTCGCAGAAAGGCATCGTGATTGGACGAAAGGGGCAGGCTCTAAAACGAATCGGGATGCTGGCGCGCAAGGATATCGAGGACCTCGTGGGGCGGCCGGTTTTCCTGCGGCTCTTCGTGAAGGTGCGCGACGACTGGCGCAACCGCGACTCATTCCTGCGCTCCTTCGGCTACAAAACGTGAATCTCGCTTCGACCTACTCTGAGCCCTTCGTAGACCTCGGGCCGCGCAAACGGTAAACGATATCGCGAGAACGTATAGCGCCGCGGGTATTCTCGCCGCAACTTTGTGAATGATTCTGAGACGCTGTCACGCTTGCTGATGGCAGTGCGAAGCCGGGCATCATCTGCCACGATATCATACATTTGATCGATGTAGTATCTCATCATCTCTGAGAATGGAAGCGAGGGATCGGCGATCCGGAGAGTGACCGGCTCTTCTTCGTCTACGACGGGATGGACGGCCTCCGCATCCAGAAAATGAAACAAGGTATCCATAATCTGCTTTCGTCCGTTCAGTTTGGCGTCGTATGAATAGCCCGCGATGTGCGGAGTAGCAATCGCCACCAGATCTACCAGATCCGGATCGATTTCGGGCTCTTCTTCCCACACATCGAGCGCTGCCGCAGCAAGAGCGCCGCTCTTTAGCGCCTTCTTCAGTGCAGTTCCGTTGACGATCGGCCCTCGAGCCGCGTTAATGAGCCAGGCACCGCGTTTCATCGAGCCGAATTCAGACTCGCCCAGGAGGTGATACGTTGGATGCGGCCCGTCAAATGTCAAAGGTGTATGGATAGAAATGAGATCAGCTTCGTTCAGAATCGTCTCCAGTGACACATATCTGTCAGGATCGATGAGGGCTCGCGGCGGGTCATTTCGAAGAACCTTCATCCCCATGGCTTCGAGTCGGAGCGCGAGTGGTTCCCCCACATGCCCGCACCCGACGATTCCCGCCGTCATTCCCGTTACGTTTCGGCCCATTCGGGTCGCCAGGACGAACAGTGCGGCGATACAGTACTCGACGACGGAAACCGCGTTAGAGCCCGCCGCATGGGCGAAGTGAATGCCGGCCCTCGCCAGATAATCCACATCCACGTGGTCGATTCCGGCCGTTGCCGATCCGACAAACCGGACGTTTGTTCCTTCCAGCAGCGACCGATCGATGCGGGTCACACTTCGCACCAATAATATGTCCGCTTGCTCCAAAAGGACTCGGTTGATATGCGCCGCCGCGACCCTCTGGATTGATCCGAAAACCGTAGTGTAGGCGTCCAACCCCGGTATATTCTCGTCTGCAACGACGTGTAGATTTTCCACAGTTATGCAGATGATGTTGGAAATGAAGCAGAAGTGGAGAGTCTATCAAGAAATGCCACGATTACGGAACGCGCAGGCCGCAGCTACGTTGTCGCAACCAATACGACTGCAAGGCCAACTGCCTAACGCCTTATAAAACATTCACTTAGCCACCTGAAGGCTGGTATCATTGTTGCCGTATTAATGTACACGAAGTGTTCTCGGCCTTATTGAAGGAGCATCAGAACGACATGGAAACACTTCTATTTACATTAATAGCGCCGCGCCGTGCGAGGAGGCACACCATAGGTTCGGCGGTTTCATCCACCATCCCACCCCACGCATGAAGACCAAACATACGACGAAGGCATTGTTGTTTTCGCTGTCCTTGTTCTTCACCGGAATACTGTTCATCCACGGGAATTTGCCCGGTAATGCAGGCGCTGCAACGGCCATCCTGCCGATGGAATCACCGGATGAGAAGACCGAGGAGGCGTCTGAATCTGAGATCGTCGATGCCGACTTCATTCATGATGTAATCCAGAACCCCCGGAAAGTAAAACCATTACCCCTCGAGAAGATCGATTCAGAGACGCTGTGGCTCGCGCGAGTCATTTACTCTGAAACGAAGCGCCCGGAAGAGATGGAACTCGTGGCATGGGTCGTCCGCAACCGGGTCGAGACCGGATACCGCGGCAAATCGTCCTATGAAGCTGCCGTTCTGGACCCCTTTCAATTCAGTGCTTTCAACCCCGGGGATCGGAAACGGTCGTTTTACTCGAGGTTGACCCCTGAATCGAACGCCGGAGGATTCAGCACTGCCCTGAGCATCGCCTATAGCGTTCGTCACGCGGATCCTGAATACCGCCCGTTCAGCCGCAAAACCCGCCACTTCTACAGCGAGCGCTCGATGGTGGGTGTGAAGCATCCCAACTGGGCCGCCGGTGGACGAAAAGTTCAACCTCAGCGGACGTTTGAAGTGGATGAACTCAGGTTTCGGTTCTTTGAGGATGTATCATAACACGAAGACAGCGCAAGTAATTAAAGGACGGCTTTGAC
>CBFGXY010000230.1:0-3700 GCA_965652945.1 uncultured bacterium | reverse complement strand
CCTGCGCGTGGATGACCTCGATGATGGGCGCGACGCTGACGGCGTACTTGCCCTGTCACGCCCGGTTGATGAATCGGCACATTTCCGTATGCGCTATCTGAATGCCGATGGATCGATCGGGACCATGTGCGGAAACGGTGCACGGTGTCTGGCACGATTCGCGCGACTGGGGGGCATAAATGAGGATCCGCTCGTATTTGAGACAGACGCGGGCATCCACACGGCCTGGATACCCGACGCGGCCCTGCCCGACGTCGAGGTTCTGATGGCAGATCCTTCGCAATGGAGGGAAGTCGAAGAGCTTTCAGGGGGAAGTGGGCATGATACGTACTTCCTGTGGACGGGTACCGAACACGTCGTTCGCTTCGTGGATGGGCTCGATGACGTGGATGTAGCAGGAATGGGACCTCGGATGCGGCATGATGCGGCGCTGGCGCCCCGAGGTGCGAATATTAATTTTGTGGAGGTCGCCGGCGATGATGTCGTACGGATAAGAACCTACGAAAAGGGCGTCGAGGCGGAGACTTCCGCCTGTGGTACCGGTGCCGTCGCGGCCGCAGTGGCGGCATTCAGAACCGGCCGAACGAAATCCAACGAGATCCACGTGGAGTCGGCAGGAGGGAGGCTCGGTGTCCGATTTGAGCAGGACGCCTCAGGCGCTCTTCGCGACGTACGCCTGAGTGGGCCGGCCGAAATAGTATTCAGAGGAACGTTCGAATGGGACTAACGCCGCCCCGCTCGACGTTCATCATGCGCATCGAAGGACGTCACCGACCCCCGAAGTGCCTGACCCGGTAGGTCAGGTTCAGCATAAAGTAACGTCCGAGCGCCTGTGTCTGGCTGTCTTCGATATATAGATCGGTGACATCTCGGCGCACGTTCGTATTCTGGTTCAGCAGATCCATGACTGCCAGTCGAACCTCAGCACGGTTGTCGGCCAGGAATTTGTATCCGACGGCAGCATTCCACATCACCGTTGTCGGATCTACGCCCGCCGACAAGCCGGTGTAGTGCGACAGATTGACATCCGATTCGAGCAGCCAATTTCCGAACGGAAGCAGGTTCATCTGGAACGAGCCCCGGTGGCGGAATGACTGATTATCTCGGGCGGTAGGGCGGGTGCTCGTCGACTGCGAATAGGACAGTCCATAGGAGAGAGAGAAATCAACGCGTTCACTGACGTTACTTCCAACGAAAACCCGTCCATCGACCGACATCGAATTGGTACTTTGTTCAACGCCATTTAAAATGCTCGGAGCATGGGTATAGGAGAGGCCCGTACTTACGTTGACATTGCTTTTCAGGAATCCGATCGGCATGCCAGCCATGACGAATGAACGGGCGCTCCAGTGACCGTCAAGGTTAACCGGATAACTGTACTGTGCACCGGGTTCGAGCTGTATACCGGGCACCCCGACAGAGTCTCGTCCGGCCATATAGACCGCGTTTCCAACATAGTCCTGCGACAATGAGACCGAAGCGAACCCCATGAACATCGAGCCGGAGGAGGGCTGGGTCGATCGGAACCGCAGATTAAGGCGATGTGACGAGCTGGGACGCAGATCCGGATTCCCGCTCGTTACGAACAGAGGGTTCGAATCGTCGACAATATCTCGAAGCTGTCGAACACCGGGTGTGGAAGTGGAGGAGCGATAAAACAAGTGCAGATTGGAATGCTCGGTGATCGAATAGCGGATATTCGCCGACGGCAAGACCGAGAGGTATGATCTGCTCACCTCGAACGGTCGTGGACCTCCCTGATCATAATTCAGAAGCTCGTTCTGTAGGTCGACTCCGACGGAGAAATTGAATCGCTCGCCGCGAATCCGGTAGTTGAGCCCGCCGCGATGCGTGCTCGAGTTGCGCTCCGAATAACTCGTGAAGAGAGAGTCCACTTCCGAATACTGCCCCGTCAACGGATCGAACCGGAAGCCCTGCTGGTCGTCGAGGTTACGCGAGAACGACGGCGCATAGGACAACTGCACAACGCCTCTCTCGCCTATCGGCTCAGTGTAGGAGATGTTTGCGGACAAACGGCGTCCCGTGCCGTCTTCATCGACCTCGCGATCGAAAGACTCAGTGCCGTCATAGAGAAGGTCGTCGATGAAGTTGCGATAGTCTACCGACTGTGAGCTCTCTCCTTGCCGGCCGTCAAAATCCAATCCTACGCGAGCAGAGATCGTTCGACCCTGGCGCCCGAGACGATGACGAAGCAGAACATTCGTTGCGGCCGAATATGCCAGATCATCGTTCGTGGCACGGTTGTCGAACCGGCTGATCGGCGCATTCACATCGTCCAAACTAATGCCGAGCACGTTGCTGGCAGCGTCGCTGGTCTGGAGGCTGAGACGCGGGGTTACCGTCAGTTCCGTATTCTCCGAAAGCGTTGCATCGATCCGGGCATTGACACGATGGTTGGCATTCGCACCTTCCGCCTGGCTCGACTCATTATAGAATTGATTGTCGACGTCGCCTACGACATACTCTCTATCGAGACGCGCGTCAGTGGCGTTTGAGGTCCGATTGAAAAAATAGCTGCTGTTGATACGGACGTGCTCGCCCCAGCGGTCATTGTAATTGATGCCGATGGAGTTGGTGTTGTTGAGTCCGCCTCTTTCCCCTACCAGATAGTCTCGTGGATTCGCACCCATTCCGCCGGGTCCGCCGCCCCGACCTCCCTGCATACTCATCCCACGCATTCCGCCACGCTGTCCTCCACCTCCTTGACCGCCGCCGAGGACTCCCATCAGATCTTCACTCGAGAAATTCTGCTGGTTGATGTTGTTGGTCAATCCAATCAGCGAGATTCGTCGTGATCCATCAAAAATATTGATGGCGGCTCCTCCGGAGTACCGTTCGTCGGTTCCGTATCCGCCAAAGACTCGGCCGAACTGGCCCTGCTGCATGCCGGGTCGCGTCACGATGTTGATCGTGCGTTCTGCGTTATCATCATCGAATCCCGTAAAACGCGCCTGGTCGCTCTGACGGTCGTAAACCTCAACTTCCTGGATAATCTCTGAGGGGAGGTTTCGCAGCGCAGCCATCGGATCGTTGCCGAAGAACTCTTCGCCGTCGACCAGCACGCGCCGGATCTGCTCTCCCTGAGCCTGGACCTGGCCGTCCTGTATCACGACTCCGGGCATCTTCCGTATCAGGTCTTCGGCACTGGCATCGGGATTGACACGAAACGCATCTGCGTTGTAGACCGAGGTGTCGCCGCGAAGCACCATCCGCTCCTGAGTTGCCTCGACCACCGCCTCATCGAGGAGGAGGACGTCCGGAGAAAGCTCAAATCGCGCAAGAGTCATTGACTCCCCCGACACATCTACTTCACGCTCTTGGGGGACGTATCCGACGAAACTGAGCTGAAAACGGTATTTCCCCTCACGCAAACGCAAGTCAAAGGCACCTTCGGAATTGGTGGCAACCCCGGTAACGGTGCTGTCGGGTGCGAGGCGGATCGCAACCACGTTCACGCCAGGCAGAGGAGATTCGTCCGAAGCGTCTACGACGCTGCCTCGGACGGTCGTCTGGCCGTGGGCCGGATCCACGTGGAATCCAAGAATGCCGACACATAAAGCGGCAAAGGCCATGAGACGGCGAAATACTAAAGTCATCAACGTAAGAATGTTCAGGTGCGCCCGGAGTGCTGTGATAAAGATTTGATCCCGTCTGAGCGAGATCTATTCCCTCTAACAAA
>CBFGXY010000229.1:0-3715 GCA_965652945.1 uncultured bacterium | reverse complement strand
CTGACGATCGACGCTTTATCGCTGAGATACGCTACACGCGGTTGCCCATCGGTTGGATAATCCGACATACTCGGAAGGTGCCCCGGAGCAATCCGGCCCGTCACGCTCGAACCGCCGGCGTTCCTACTCTCGAGTGTGAGTACGCGGTTTCGCCAGTTCTCCAGGAAGCCGGTCGATCGATACAGATCTGAATCCACACCCTCATTGTTTGTATCGGAGGCCAGTAGATTGGACGCCGTGGCGAACAGCACTGCCCGTCCCGTCCGGTCGATCATTGGTCGGTCACTTCCCCAGTCGGTCACCCTTCCTTGCGAGTCGACAGCAAGCGGGATCGTATGGAAGCTGTTGAAATCAAGCGTTCCATCCGCATCGACTCCGCCGAATCGCATCAGCACGGCATCTCGCGTATCGTTTGTATCTCCTTCAAAGAGATTCGTATGGTCCGTTTGGAACGTGAGATAGAGCCCATCGCGTGAGACCGATGGATATCTCGAACCGCCGGTGTTCGTACCCCCGACCGCTTCACTGCCGTCCAGAGCGCGACTCACTCGCCTTATTACGGGCAGCGTGTTGAAGAAGTCACCATCGATGTCCGGATCGAGATCGGCTACGAAAATATCCAGATTCCCGTTCGTGTCTCCCTCCACATAACCGTCAAACCGGTCCGCGAAGAACACATATCGGCCGGAGTAGGTAACGCCCAGTTGCAAGAAGGAAAGCCTGCCGAAAATCGGATTCAGGTTGATCGGATTTCCCGAACGGTCTCGAGAGACGACCGCAACATTCCCCGAAGCCAGGTCCTTTACGTACAGGTTCAGCCCGCTTACCGGCTCGGCGACAAGGTTCGTTGCTTCGCTTGAAAAGAATGCATAGCGTCCATTTCCGCTCAGAGCGGGATTTCTGGACGCACCGCCCTCCGCCTGCCTCCCCTCAGCGTTCGTATTCGCTCTCATGAGTGAACTGTTTCTCCAGACGAAGATGTCCCGGAGACCATTCGTGTCGTCGATCACATGATCACTTCGGCTGGAATCGAAGATGAACACCTCGCCATCATCCGAGGTCGCCACATTTTGGACGCCGGTGCCTGACGATGGCGCCCCCTCAACATGCAGCGACAGGAGTTCTATCGGCCGGTTCGACTCGTCTTCGATCAGAGTCTGAACCTTCTCGATCACGACGTCCATCGATGAGGTATTGCCCACCAGATCGGTTGCCGTAACCGTAACGATATTCAGACCGTCGCTCAACGTCACATTGCTTCCATATGCCGACGGCCGACCGCCGCGTGTACCATAGACGAATGGATATCCGCCCGTCACACTGTTGGAACCCGGACGGGTCGCGGTCCACGTGGGAGGTACAATGCCCGCATTGTCGCGAACGGCGAGCTCCAGACGAATGCTCGCTCTGGTCGTCCTGTAGATGCCCTCCACGGTGAGCAGACTCTCATCGACATGCTGCAGCTCTAAGCGGGGAGGCGTGAAGTCGTAATAGACATCAAAACTCTGATTGGTCTGATTGCCGACTCCGTCGGTCACGTCGGCCTGCAGCGTCACGATCAGACCCATTACGTCCGTTGACGAGGCGGCGTCTGCAATGCTGGTCTCCCCCATTCGGAAGTTGGAGTTGACCGGCACCGGACTCATGCCCGGAACGATAAGACTGCCCCGGACGATTCCCGTCTCCACATCTTCGGCAAGGAACTCGATGGGGGTCTCCGGCCCGACAACGAAATCGAGCCCGCCCGTCGACTCGTAATTCAATCCTACAACTGGCGCCTGATCATCTACCAGTATACTGATGGATTGCACGGCGTTTGTCTCGTTCCCGGCGCGATCGGACACCTCGAAATAAAGTGTGTGCGGACCGGGCGACAGATCGGAGAGTACGAAGACCTTCGAGACATTCAAGAGCGAGTCGACTACAGGATCGGTGAAGAAATCATCCCACTGATACCTCATTATCGCGCCCACCTCGTCGAAATCGATCCTGAGCAATTTGTTGGACGGATTTCGAATGATCCAGTTGGTTTCGGGCTTGTTCAGCAGCTCGGGTAAATGCCTCAGGCCAAAGTTATCCGTCAACAGGTCGCTTCTTCGGATGAGACTCGACGGTGTGACCGACCCGCTGCCCCTGATTTCCGGAGTATCGGGGAAGCCGGGAGTAAATACATCGATCAGAACGACGCTGGGAGGCGTGGCATCCACAGAAAATGATGCCGAACGGATGGCTTCTCGTGCTCCGACTCCGTTGATGGCCCTCCATTGAAGGCGGAAAGGTGACTCACCGGCGATTTCAGGGTAGGTATCGATGAGGTCGGAGAAGTTCACTGTGGCCCCTGGAGTCACCAGTACCCAGTCGTGATAGGTAGCGTCTTGCTGCAGGTTGTAAGTGACAAGGCGATACTCCACGTTCGAGGCGGAGATCAATGCGTTACGGTTGAACCGATCCGTAACGGACCTGCTTTCGGGAAGAAATCGTACGGAGGCGGTGCCGCCTACTCGGTAGAAGCGAAGATTATCGTCTGCAGTAGGAACAGGCCCGTGCAGTTCGAGGCCGGTAACGGGTGAGATCAGCGTGCGCACCCAGTCCATCCCGACGACGTTCATATCCGTGTGGATATTGCCGTGCCAGAGGTCGGGATACGAGGCAAGTTCCTCCATTCCCCCCACGGACGTCGTCAGCATACGAGAGCTCACGTTCGATACTGCCCAGTCATCGACCAGCCGAGAGAGTGATTGCGGGTCCAGAAACTCGTTACAGCAGCTTCCGCTGAGATTATACGCGCTCCTTGCCGCAGCCAGTGAAGGGGTGAGGTTGATGCGCCCTCCGCCGCCGGCCCAGGTCACGAACTGTGTCGTGTTGTAATTGGGTTGGTACTGGTTCAGATTGTTCACCGCTCCCCACGGTGTGAGATCCTCCGATACTTTCGGCTCTCCGGGGAAGCCCGTTATTACGCTGACAAGCCCGCGAAGCGCAATCACGAAAGCGGCCGCTACGGCCGCATCCCCTTCGTGGTTCATAAGATGTCTAATCGTCACTGCCGTCGGATCAAAGCCGAATGGCTTGGGAGTGGCGTCGACTGCCACATCCAGCGCCGCCTCTGCAAGAGGCAGAGCAAATGCTCTCGTAATCGATCGAAAGACCTCTACGAGGGTCATGTCTCCCGCCACCTCCTGCAACCAGGGATTCCTAAAGCTGTCGCCGTTAAAATCCTCCGCGTAAAACAGTGAGGCGAGAACTGCAGCCGTGCTCCCACCGAAAGGCGGTGCCGTGTAAATGGTGTTGGCTACCGACTCGCGCGTTCCCTGATACTCGGATTGATTGAGCAGATATAATGCGCCACGTGTGTCGAGTCCGCCCGCGCTGTGGGTAATCATGTTGACCTGGCGGTAGCCATTGAACCGCTCATCCGTATAAAACACGTGGCTGAGCAGATCGGACAGGTTCTGCGCGTGGTGCTCTACAAGACCGTTCCGATTGTAATTACTGACAATCCTCCGCTTGTAGAGCTCCCACATGAAGTCGGTGGCCGGATACGTGCAGACGAGGCCGTCATCGAATCTGCAGTCCGGCAATGAAGGCAGAAGCATATACGCATTGTCAAGAAAGTACTTGAGGGGATCGGCTGAGTTGTAGTTACGTCCCGGCGTGCGGATATCCTCGGCGGACTTCAGATGCGTCGCCCAGTGGCTGATTCCTGCCCTGCTGTTCA
>CBFGXY010000228.1:0-3725 GCA_965652945.1 uncultured bacterium | reverse complement strand
GCGCTGAACTACTACCGTGAGAAAGACGATGAGTACAAACTCGAACTCATCGACGAGCTCGAGGATGGAACGATCACCTTTTACCAGCAGGGAGACTTCGTAGACCTCTGCCGAGGCCCCCACGTGCCTGCTACCGGCGCGATCAAGTACTCGAAGCTGCTGAACATCGCAGGTGCATACTGGCGCGGAGATGAAAAACGGCCGCAGCTCACCCGCATTTATGGCATCAGCTTCCCAAAGAAAAAAGAACTGGACGAGTACCTCGAGCGGCTGGAACTTGCCCGTCAGCGGGACCACCGGAAGCACGGCAAGGAACTAGGTCTTTTTACGTTCAGCAAGCGGGTCGGGCCGGGGCTTCCCCTGTGGTTGCCGCGCGGCGCGTTGCTGCGGGAGACCCTCGTCAAATTCCTACAGGAAGAACAACTGCGGCGTGGCTACCAGCCGGTGGTCACACCTCACATCGGAAGGCTCGAGCTATACCGCACGAGCGGGCACTTCCCGTACTATCGCGACAGCCAGTTTCCTCCAATGATCGAGGATCAAGATGAGGATGGCAACGAAACGGGTTATCTGCTCAAACCGATGAACTGTCCGCATCATATCGAGATCTATGCGGATAAACTGCATTCCTACCGCGATCTTCCCGTCAGACTTGCGGAATTCGGAACGGTATATCGATACGAGCAGTCGGGCGAACTGGGTGGCCTGACCCGAGTTCGGGGATTCACCCAGGACGATGCGCACATCTTCTGCACCGACGAAGACGTCAAGGAAGAATTCAAGGACGTGATCGATCTGACCCTGAAGGTATTGTCGGCGCTCAACTTCACCGACTTCAAGGCGCAGATCTCGCTCCGCGACCCCGACAACAAAGAAAAGTATGTCGGCGGTGACGAAAAGTGGGACCGTGCCGAGCAGGCGATTCGGGAAGCTGCCGCCGAGATGGGCCTCGATGCCGTCGAAGTTGAAGGTGAGGCTGCGTTCTACGGTCCGAAGCTGGACTTCATGGTGAAGGATGCGCTTGGAAGGGAATGGCAACTCGGGACGGTTCAGCTCGACTACAATCTCCCCGAGCGATTCGATCTGACTTATATCGGGGCAGACGACCAGCGGCATCGCCCTGCAATGATCCACCGGGCACCCTTCGGATCACTGGAGCGATTCATCGGCGTACTCATCGAACATAATGGTGGAAACTTCCCCACCTGGCTGGCTCCCGTACAGGTCATGGTGCTCCCAATCAGCCATGACTTCAATGAGTACGGACAGTCGGTACTGGAGGAGCTTCGCGGGGCAGGACTGCGAGCCGAACTGGACGACCGAAATGAGAAGGTTGGATATCGAATCCGATCGGCTGAGATGCAGAAGGTGCCCTACATGCTTGTCGTGGGCCGGAAAGAGGTCGAGGATAAGCTCGTCGCCGTTCGCCGGCATGGACAGGGAGCACAGGAAACCGTCGCCATAGAAACGATCATCGATCGGATCGAGGCTGAGATAGCAGAAGAACTCAGCCGCGAGTGACGGCTTCCGCCTTGATTGCAAGAAACCTGTCCCACGGTACGGGCGTGAAAACGTTCGCCAGATTCTGGTAATCACCCGTTATCTTTAACTATTCTATCATCAACGAGAGAAGCCATCGCAACTAAAGTACGCATCAACGAAGAAATCCGTGCGCCTCGTGTCCGGCTGGTCGAGCCCAATGGAGACCACGGAATCTATGACATCGAAGAGGCCCTCCGTCGCGCCCGTAATTATGAGCTCGATCTCGTAGAGATTGCTCCCTCGGCCAATCCGCCGGTATGTAAGATCATTGATTACGGTAAGTACCGGTACGAACTTCAGAAAAAGGAGAAGGAGGCGCGTAAGAAGTCACAGAACATCCAGATGAAAGAGGTGCGTTTCCGACCTCATACGGACACGCACGATTTTGACTTCAAAACGAAGCACGCGCGGTCTTTCCTGGAGGATGGAAACAAGGTCAAAGCCTGGGTTCAGTTCCGGGGTCGCGACATTATTTATCAGGATCAGGGGATGGACATCCTTCGCCGGTTCATCGAGGAACTCCAGGATGTGGCCAAAATCGACCAGACTCCACGGATGGAAGGACGTCGCATGACCACCATTCTGGCGCCCCACAAGAAGAAATAGACTCATTATTAATTCCCGGCAAACACGCCGCTCCTCCTGCGTAGCAGTCTTGATATACGTGGATGAGCGGCGTATTTTGTCAAACTGTACATGATCGCCGGCCTCGACTTTAACGCCCGGCCCATGCCCATCCTTGCGAGGTTGTTATGCCCAAAATGAAAAGCACGAGTGGTGCCAAGAAGCGGTTCAAAGTGACGGCATCCGGAAAAGTGAAGCGCAAAAAAGCGTTCCGTAGTCATATTCTGACGAAGAAGTCTCAGAAGCGGAAGCGGAATCTGCGTCAGGACGCTCTGGTCGATGGAGCGGACCTCGCCCGAGTCAAGCGGATGATCAGCAGCTGAATTCCGGCTCGCAGTCCGATTTACGTTTGAAATCCATCTAAAAAGTCATGCCACGCGCAAAGAATACTGTGGCCTCGCGCCGACGCCGCAAGAAGGTCCTGAATATGGCGAAAGGCTATTGGGTCCGCCGCAGTAAGGTTTATACGGTAGCTAAGAACGCGGTCGAGAAAGCGCTCGAATATCAGTACCGTGACCGCCGGCAACGCAAACGCCAATTCCGTCGGCTCTGGATCACACGCATCAATGCAGGAGCGCGCCAGAATGGTGTCAGCTATTCACGCCTGATGGGGTCGCTCCGGAAAGCTGATGTCAATCTGAATCGGAAAGTGCTCGCCGATATCGCGGCGAACGATCCCGATACATTTTCGGCCATCGTCGAGAAGGTCAAGTAGACCGCACTTCGAATCCCTCATCGCCGGGAGATGGTTCACGCAGCCGCCCAGCTCCAGAGAGTACGGAGGCAGGAACACGTATCCGGATCCTGGATCATCACTTCGAATCCCGCCCCTGTTTGTCAGGCTCGGCGGGATTTGTTGTTTCATTCATTCGCTGACCCTAACGCAGGCCCGCCGCCATGCACGACGCTATCGACTCGCTGTCGAAGGAAATCGAGGACTATCCTATCGAAACCGATCAGGACCTCGAATCTTTTCGGATCACGTTCCTCGGTCGGAAAAGCGGACGGATAACAGACCTCTTCAAGCAGATATCGACGGTCCCTCCGGCAGACAGAAAGCAGTTTGGGAGCCGGGTGAACGCACTCAAGCAACAGGCTGAAGGTCGTCTGGAGGAAGCTGCAGAGAAGCTGAAGTCAGCGCACGCAGAGGCGGGGCCCGACATTGATCTTTCTCTCCCCGGACGTAAACCGCCGCTGGGCACGATACATCCCCTGTCGCAAACGCTGGATCAGATCCGGGAGATTTTTGAAGGGTTCGGATTTGGAGTCGCCTTCGGTCCGGAAATCGAGGATGACTGGCACAACTTCTCCGCTCTCAATTTCCCGCCCGACCATCCGGCGCGGGATATGCAGGACACGTTCTTTATCGAAGCGCCCTCGGAGGGCAACGATGGTATCGTGCTGCGTACGCACACCTCTCCGGTCCAGATCAGGGTGATGGAGTCGCAGGAGCCCCCCGTGCGTGTGATCGTCCCCGGTCGGGTCTACCGAAATGAATCCCTATCCTATAAATCCTTCTGTCTGTTCAATCAGGTGGAGGGATTGTACGTGGATGAGGG
>CBFGXY010000227.1:0-3758 GCA_965652945.1 uncultured bacterium | reverse complement strand
CCAAACTCATCCCATCCGATTATCCGTCGGTGCAGGCAATCGAAAGACTTCGCGATGAAGTTGGCGGCGAAAGCTCGGTCGATGTCATCATCCAGAGTCCATCGTTCGATGCGAATCTCGAGTACGCCGAGGCATTGATCCCGCGAGCTCTTGCCCTCCAGAACGGAGGCCGCTCCGAGCCCTATCTCAACCGGGTCGACTTCCGCCGCGACACGGAGTTTCTCGAGAACAACGCACTCTATTTCGCGACACCGGCAGAACTGGATTCCCTCGAAGCTTTTCTGCACAACACGATCGAGGAAGCCCGCCTCGAGGTAAACCCGTTCTTTTTTGACATCGAAGACGACTTTGACGACTTCGAAGACGAAGAAGAGCAGGAATCCGGAGGCGAGACGCTGGCCAACCTCGAGGAAGCTTACCAGAGCATCGTCGGGAAGGAGTATCCAATCTCCGACGACAGCACCGTGATGGTGGTTCGATTCTATCCGACGGGCTCCCAGACTAATCTGAACTTTATCTCCAATCTGTACGATGAGATGGGGGCGCTGACCGAGTCCATGCAGCCCACCAGCTATCATCCGGAAATGGAAGTGGAACTCGCGGGCCGTCTTCTCCGCCAGCTCGTCGAAGTCCGAACGATCACCGACGACGTGCTCGGGAGTTTTGGCGCCGGCGTTTCGACCGTGTTGCTGGTGGTCGTCCTATACTTCTCGTATAAGGCTTATCGCGCGCGCGCCGGACGACGATTCGATCGTCGCGTTTTTCTGAGTCGCCTGGCGGGGGTACCGGTGATGGCGGTTCTAATCGGTGCGCCATTGTTCATGAGTCTTACGTGGACGTTCGGTCTGGCATACCTCGCCTTCTCCACGCTCAACCTGATGACGTCCACACTGGGCCTCGTCCTCTTCGGCCTTGGAATCGACTTCGGTATACATTTCTACGCCCGATTCTCGGAAGAGAGGGGCAATGGAAAGTCGTTGGAAGACGCCATCGAAACGGCATTCGCATCCACCGGACAGGCCATTACAGTCGGAGGATTAACAACGGCTGCGGCCTTGTTCGTGTTGATGCTGGCTCACTTCAAGGGTTTTTCTGAGTTCGGATTCATCGCCGGTACGGGTATCGTGTTTGCCTTGCTGGCTATGCTGATTGTCCTGCCTGCTCTGCTCGTTCTGTTCGAACGCGGAGGCCTGCTCAATTTTGAGTCTCAAGTAGATCTTGATTCCAACTCGCGGAAACGTCGTACGCGGTATCCCGGTGCCCGAGGCATCGTCCTTGCAAGCTTCGGTCTTATTGCAGCTGCCCTGGTGATGCTTCCCCGGCTTGGTTTCGAGTATGATTTTGGCTCTCTGGAACCGGAGTACGCAGAGTTCAACGAGGTCAACAGCAAAGTCGGACTCGTTTATTCAAGCAGCCGACGAAATCCGGCCTACATCCTCGTCGACAGTCCTCAGGAGGCACAAGCCGTTAAGGACGCCCTCCTCGAGCACGCGGCGACCGACACCCTTACGCCTACGATCGGCGATGTTGAAACGCTTCTCGACAGATTTCCCCTATCAGACGAGGGCAAGCAGCAGAAGCTTGATCGTGTTGCAGAGGTAAGAAACCTGCTGCAAGACCCTCTTCTGAAAGCACAGCCTTCCGAGGACTTGCTGCGGCTGGAACGGGCGGCCCAGACGCGCGAGCCGATGGAAATCGATGACGTTCCAGAGGCACTCCGGAACCTATTCGTCTCGAAGTCCGGCGAGCTCGGCAACTTCGTCATCGTGTATCCTCTGGTTGGCCTATCTGACGGTCGTAACTCAATGGCTTTTGCCGACGATGTGGGGACTGTCGTCACGGCTGACGGCAACGTCTATCACGCCGGTTCCACCTCGCTGGTGGCAGCCGATATGCTGTCTCTCATGATGGATGAGGCGCCCTGGATGATTCTCGCAACCCTGGTGGTCGTAGTCGGATTGATGTGGGCTCATTTCGGGAGCTGGAAGTGGACCGGTGTGGCACTGGTTCCACTGGTGGTGGGGCTTCTCTGGATGATGCTCTTAATGGAAATCCTGAGCCTGAAGTTGAACTTCTACAACCTCGTAGTCCTGTCGGCGATTCTTGGGCTCGCCAATGATGCGGGCGTTCATCTCGTTCACCGATACCGAGAAGAGGGACGAGGAACGATCATGATGGTCCTCAGGTCAACGGGGGAGCATGTCGTCATGGCATCGCTGACCACCATGATTGGTTTTGGTGGTCTTTTATTGAGTTTCCACCCCGGACTACAGTCAATCGGTTCGCTCGCGGTGGTGGGAATGGGCACGACATTAATCGCAGCGCTGACCTTCCTGCCCGCCATCCTGCAAGTGTGGGAAGATCGGCGACGGCCGTCAGATTTGCCGATGGAGAATGAAGTGAACGCTCCGGAGACGCGCCCCGCGCCGGATGTCGCACACGCATAAAACAGGCAAGGACGAAGAAGCCTTCCAGACATAAGATCTGGAAGGCTTTTCTATACCGACGTCGGTTTTATTCTGTAATGACCGGCGCGATGAGGGAGGATCAGGCGGCCAGTGCAGGTACCTGGGTTTCTTCCTCCGTCGCGATCTGCCCGGCCAGCACCTCGACGTATTGATCCGCGACGGCTTTCCAGCTGAAGGTATCCCGCACGTGCTGAACGGCGCGCCGCGAGGCGCGCTCGAGGTCGCCGGACGAATACACATAGCGCATGATTTCCTCGGAGAAATCCCAGGCATTCCCGGGTTCAATGAAATGACCGTTGCTTCCCTCTGAGATCACATCTCGGATCCCTTCCAATTTAGAAGCGACAACCGGTAGGCCACCGAGGCCGGCCTCGAGCATAACAACGCCGAATCCTTCCATATCACCTGATACAGGCACATTGGGCATCACGAACAAATCCGCTCCCCGATAGAGTCGCGAAAGATCAGACTCGGACAGGCGCCCCAGCAGTCGTACGCGATTCTGAAGACCGCGTGCTGCAATCTCGGCGCGAATGTTCTCATTCTCGGGTCCATCACCCGCCAGCCAGTAGTGCACATTGCCTGGCAGCAGCGGCATCACATTACCGATGAACCAGGCGAATCCTTTCCGTTTGACCTGCCGTCCGACGCTCACAAGGACAAAGTCCTCATCCTTTAGCGTCCAGTCGCTCCCTGTAATATTGCCAAGGAGGGAGCGCCGTGCCCCACGTGTTCCCGGCGGCTCGGCGAATCGGTCCACATCGATCCCGTTGGGAACGATCGCAATGCGATCCGGATCGAGACCGCGCTCTTCGCATGCTTCTGCGGTCGCACGGCTGACCGGAAGCACCAGATCCAACGAATCAAAAATCTTAGGTACGAATCGCTGGTAGGGTACGAAATCCATCGTGATGTCAAGCCCATGCACGATCGCGGCCGTTACGACTCCGTTGGCTTGCAAATGGCGCCGCAATGGATACGCCATCGAGGCCGTAACCATTGAAGAGAACAGCACCACATCAATTTCTTTGCGCTCGGCGCTCTTTCGAATCGAACGCAGCGAATTGGCAAGAAATGGAACGATACGGACGTGCGACCACGCAAAACCCGACCGCATCAGACGGCTCGAGAGCTGAATGTGATCAACATCTTCGAGCGCCGTCAGCAGCTCCGACGCAACACGTTGCATCCCGCCGACGTTGGCCATTGGACGCCCGACAGGCGGTAGCGAATGGGATACGAAAAGAAGTCGCAAGACGCGTCCTCCTATAAGGTCATTGATTCAGTGGA
>CBFGXY010000226.1:0-3763 GCA_965652945.1 uncultured bacterium | reverse complement strand
GTTCGATCTTGTCGTCACCGACTTCATGATGCCGGACGTGGACGGGCTGCAACTGCTGGCCCATATCCGTCAGGAACATCCGGACACGCGCGTGATCATGATCACTGCTCATGCCAACGTGCAGCATGCCGTTCGGACGATGCAGACCGGCGCCATCGACTACATCCCGAAACCCTTCTCAACGACTGAACTGGTCGAGCGAGTTCAGGCAAGCCTTACCAAGGAACTGCCCGGAATGCCGGAGGTGGTCGAGAAAGCCGCCGCTCCCAGGCAGAAACGAAAGTCCCAGAAATCGGGCCGGCTCGATTATATCGGCAATCACGAATCCATCGAGAAACTGAAGGACCTCCTGCCACTGGTCAGCCGCAACAAGGCGCCGGTGTTCATTCAGGGAGAGAGCGGAACCGGAAAAGAGATCCTGGCAAAGCTGATCCACACCTCGAGCGACCGGGCTTCCGGGCCGTATGTGACGCTGAACTGCGCCAACCTCCCCAGCGAACTCGTGGAAAGCCACCTTTTCGGGCATCGAAAGGGGGCGTTCACGGGAGCGATCGAGGACATGAGCGGCGCCTTCGAGCAGGCCGACGGCGGTACACTGCTACTGGACGAGATCACCGAGATAGATCTTCCAATACAGGCCAAACTGCTACGAGTCCTGCAAGAACAGGAAATCCAGAAGGTTGGTGAATCGACTTCAAGGAAAGTTGATGTGCGGGTCATCGCGACCAGTAACCGCATCCTCAGAGAGGCAATCGAGGAGGGGATTTTTCGTGAGGACCTGTATCACCGAATTTCCGTCTTCCCCCTGACGGTTCCGCCACTGCGTGAACGTCGGAGCGACATCCCGCTGCTTGCGAGGCATTTCGTTCGGAAATACTGCGAACTATACGGCCTTCCCGACAAGAACCTGCATCCAGACCTGCTCGACCGATTTCGGTCCTATCCATGGCCAGGCAACGTGCGCCAGCTCGAAAATCTCGTACAGAGAGGCGTACTTCTGTCTGCCGATCGTGAGGTGATCGAACCGTCTGATGTGCTCAACGATTTCTTTTCAGACGCTGAACTCGAGCCGACAGATGGACTCGATCCGGTTCAACCCTCCAATGGAAGTGGTGGGGCAGGGGGGCGGCGAATAGAAACAATCGAAGACATGGAGCGCCATATGATCATGCAAGCGCTCGAGGAGTCTGATCACAATCAGCAGCGAGCCGCCGAGCGACTTGGAATCAGTGCGAGGACCATCCGAAACAAATTAAAGAAGTACCGAGAGGATGGTCTGATCGGCTGAGTGATTACTGGAGGTCCTTACGCCTCATCAGGCGAGGAGGCCCCCAGATCCGATGTAATCTGCTCCGCGATCTGACGCAGTACGTCCGGTTGGCTGTAGAATCCGTTCTGGATCCGAAGCATGATATCGGCGACGCGTTTTTCGCTCAACGGTGGAATACCCAGCAGCGCCTTGCGAGCGAAGTTGATTTCCTGCGAGCTACCCGCATCGCTTACCGCCGCACGTGCGGCGTCGGAGATCTCAACCCGATCCTGCGCACCGTGATGTACCGATCCGTTTGACTGCTGTAGATCGCCGGCGACACCGGCTTTACCGGATTCCTGCACCGATTGCTGCCGATAGTTTTCGGCCCTTTCGGTACTGAAGTTGACGTTGCGAATGTTCATGTCAGCGTTGATTTCAGCGAGGCGTATGCTCGTTATGTAACGTGTATCGGAGATACGGTCGTTTTCTTAAATGCTTTTAAATCGCTCTGTGTGACGAAACGGTCACGCTGAGACTCCGTCGTGCATCAGGGAGTTCTGCTGCGCGCCGTCTTCGTACGTCCGGGCCGCCCTGGATACCCTGGCGGCGTCGGAAAGAGACTTCTCCAGCACCTCGCGGTAGTGTTCCACTTCTCTTAGTATCGCCTGCTCCTGACGGTCGTAGGCCCTGGCGACTTTCTGCCAGTTTGTGTCGACGGCTGCCGCGGATGCATACTCCGCCAACTTCTCGATGAGTGCCGCCCGGTCCGTAAGGAGATCCTCGAACCGGTCCAGGTCGAGATCCTGAAGGGCGGCCTCCATCTCTTTGCCGTATTCGAGCAGTCTGGAGAAAAGAGGATGAGTCGTCATGATTTAGAGTTTAATATCCGCCTTGAAAGAAGCTCAAGAAAAAGTTCTGCTGCCCCTGAAGAATGGCTATGGTTTCCTGCATACGTGCGAACTGCAACCGCAGGGAGTCCTCTCGACGCGTCATCTGGTTTTCGAAGGTTCGGACCCGGCTGTCGATGCGCTGAATGCGGGCATCGAGGCTTTTTTGCCTCTGGCTAATCAGTCCGTTGGTTCCGAGAAACCCCTCAAGGTGGACCTGGATACGTGATGCAAGTCCTTCCTCACCCGAGAAGTATTCCTGAACCGCCTCCGGATTTGCACTCGCTGCATTGATCAGCCGCGTTTCGTCGCTGAGCGTCAGCGTTCCATTGCGCGCCACCGTGATACCCAGTGCTTCGATGTTGCCCGTAGTCTGACCGGGAAGGACACCTATGGAGCGAATGACTTCGTTGCGCATCGACGTGCGCAAGTTGCGGATCGACATATCGCCTGCGAAATCTCCCCGCACATTGGTGTCTCCGTCTACCATCGTTTTTTGTTCGATGTAGGATATCAGATCGTTGTACTTCTTGATGAAGTCTGAAACACCATCTACGATCGACTCATTGTCGTTGCCGACCACAAACGATTCGGCACCTGAGGTACTGATGTGATTCAGATCTATTGTAACACCATTCAGTGCATCGGAGATCTGATTCGAACTTCGGTAGAGTGTGAGGCCGTTCAGTGTGATTACACTGTTGAGTTCCGAATTCATTTCATCACTACCGACTGCCACGGTCTGGCCTCCAGCTGTACCTTCAGCGACAACGGACGCATTCACTTCGAGAGCAGCGAGGAGCCCCGAATCGCTATCCGTAAACCCGAGTCTACCGTCGAATCCCTGGGTCGCGCTTCGAATGGAGAGCCGCGCTGTGCCCGAGGTTTCATTCACGATCGAGACGGCAGGCCGTTCAGTATGCTTGATGAGTCCATCATCTGCGGCCTCTCGCATGGCCTGGTCGATGGCCAGACGAATCTGATCCAGCGCTTCCGCGTCATCCGCCGCTGAAATATCAGCATGGACGTCGATCGCAACACGCCGGTGGGGGTCACCCGCTTCGGGAGAAAAGACCTCAATCTGGAATGACTGCGTTCCGTTAAAACCAGCGAGCGCGGTGCCCGATTTGTTGAATTGTCTGGAGACTCGGGAATCGGCTGAAGCCAGGCGGTGCACCTCCAACGTATGCGTGCCCAGATCGGCGCGGTCCGATGCACTTACCTGAAATGCGGTCGATGCCGTTGACGCGGCGCGCGCCTGGAAAAGCGGCGTGACAGGATCATTGATCCGCGAGAGCGCCGCTTGAAGCGCGGTCATTTTTTTTGAAAAGTCCGACATCACACCCTTCATACGCGTGTGCGTTGCCTTCTCCTCAGTGAGTCGCAGCTTTGGCTGGCTTTCGATCGTAACGATGCTCTTGATGAGCATCTCGTACGGATCGTTTGCATTGTATGCGGTGATTCCAGACATATCAGTGTTGCGAATTGACTCGTTGACGATCAGAAACGGCGGTTTCAGGGCAAGATGCCGGGAGGTTTAAGCAGCCTTCAACGTCATGACACCGTCTCTCCATGCTTCGCGGAGACCGGTCAGAATATCGTGGATTGTCGAGAGGTCGCCATT
>CBFGXY010000225.1:0-3775 GCA_965652945.1 uncultured bacterium | reverse complement strand
ATGAACTCGAATCTGGGCGCCGCATCACGCCCCATAAGTGCGTTGATCGTCGATTCCGTTACAGCGCCTTCACCTTCTCGGATGGCGACTTCCAGCAATCTTCTTTTCTCCGGATCGAGTGTCGTGGCGTTGAGCGTAGCCGGCATCATCTCGCCAAGCCCCTTGAACCGTTGCAGCTCGATCACGGCGTTTCGTCCGCGTTTTTTGTGTATGTCGGCCACGATCCGATCGCGATCGGCCTCGTCAAGAGCCCAGTAGGACTCTTTACCGGCCTGGATCCGGAAAAGTGGCGGCTGTGCCAGATACACGTGCCCTTCTTTTATGAGGGCGGGCATGTAGCGGTAAAAGAATGTCAGCAGTAGCGTCGCGATATGATGGCCGTCCGAATCGGCGTCCATTAATAGTATCACCTTGTGATATCTCAATCGCGACAGGTCCAGATCCGGACCGACGCCACAGCCCAGGGCCTGAATGATATTCGAGAGTTCCTTGTTTTCCTGAACCTTCTTTAGCGTCGCCTGCTCGACGTTCAGCACTTTCCCCCTCAGAGGCAAAATTGCCTGGAACGTCCGATCTCGACCCTGCTTTGCCGATCCGCCGGCAGAGTCGCCCTCTACGATGAACAGTTCGCACTCTGAAGGATCGGTCGAGGAGCAGTCTGCGAGCTTGCCCGGGAGATTCAGACGGTGTGAGAGGCTCCCTTTTCGACGAGCCGTTTGCGCCGCGGCGCGACTTGCGTGGCGTGCCCGAGCCGACTGCACTACGCGCGTGGCGATGGCATCTCCAGTCGTTGGATGTGCATTCAGAAACTGCTCCAGCTCCTGGCGCATGGCTGATACGACCAGTGAGCGGGCCTCCGGATTGTTCAGTTTCTCCTTTGTCTGTCCTTGGAACTGCGGATCCACCATGAAGAGGTTGACGATAGCGTAGACCCCCTCCCGGATATCGTCTGCAGAAATCTCGAGCTTCGGCGGCAGCAGATCGTGCGTCTCCATGTACGACCGCACTGCGCTACGCACGGCATCCCGCAGTCCCTGTTCGTGCGTCCCACCATCCCGTGTGGGAATTCCATTTACAAACGAGCGTACGTGCTCACGCGGCGATTCCGTCCAGACAAGGGCAATCTCGGCGCGGTGGCCATCGACCAGCTCAGGCTGATTCACCACAAACTGTTCAGCATGAACAGGACGCGCTTTGTCCTCGGCTACAACATGCGCGAGGTACTCTTCGATACCTCCTTCGTGATAATATTCATGCCGCTTGCCGTTGACCTGGTCGGTAAACACAATCCGAAGCGACCTGTTCAGATAAGTTTTGACTTCCAGGTTCTGAGCGATCCAGTCGGGGTCGAACTCGGTCGATTCGAAGATTTCGGGATCAGGCCTGAAATAGATCGAGGTTCCACTTCCTCGTGCGTTGTCGGCCGTCATTCTCAACTCGCTAACGGCGACACCTCGCGAGTAATGTTGTTCATAGGCTCGGCCATCCCGCTTCACCACTGCGATGAGTTCTTCCGAAAGCGCATTAACAACCGAAGAGCCAACCCCATGCAGTCCGCCAGATGTAATGTAGTTCGAGTTGTCGAACTTTCCACCGGAATGCAGGGTGGTCAGGATGAGTTGAATCGCCGGTATATTCTTGGTCGGATGGTTATCGACCGGGATCCCTCGCCCATTGTCTGCGACGGTCACACTTCGGCCGTCCCGGTGAAGCTTGACGTCGATCTGCGTTGCAAATCCGTTGGTTGCTTCGTCGACGGCATTGTCCACGATCTCCCAGAGGAGATGATGCAGTCCGGGTTTGCCCGTCCCTCCGATATACATTCCCGGCCTTTTCCGAACGGGCTCTAGCCCTTCGAGGACCTGGATGTCACTGCCGGTGTATGTCCGTGGCTGAACGTCCGCCATGCTTTCTGCTAAGGTATTAGGAAGTTGATCAGGAACTGCTTCGACCGTTGAGTCTCAACTCGATCGGTGCCTGAATGACTTTCGTCAGGTTTCCACGGCGGATGATCTGACGCCCGCGGTTACCTCTGTTCGACAATTCAAACTTGGTCGTGCGCACAATCTCTCTTCTCCCACGACTTGTTTCGACCTCAAGCCCTTCACGTGCCGACCGGGACAGTGCGAATCCGATCAAATAATCGCCTTTAGAGAGACGTATCGCCCGGACGCCTTTGGCGGCACTTTTGACAATGTTCACCTGATGCACGGGAAAGATCAGCGCGTAACTTTCACGTGTGGCGATACAGACATTCTCATCACCCGCCGAAATCGCTACGGCAAAGAGCTCATCTCCTTTTTCCAGCCTCATCAAAATCCGGCCGTTTCGGTTCGATGGTTCGGCGATCCCGTCTATCGCCGTTCGGAGGATCTGACCGCCTCGGGAAACTGACACGATGTATGGTCGGAGGTCATCCTTTTCGGATGCCTCATCTTCCGTGAACAACTCGGGCTCGGCGTCCGGGCTCGGCACGGGATCGGGTAGCACTCTGGGGTCGAATGAAAGGACCCCTACGATTCGTTCGCGATCCGAAAAATCGAACAGTTTCTGAATAGGATCGCCGTAGCCTGTAGTCGACGGCAAGTCGGACGCTCGCACCGTGTAGGCACGCCCGAAATTGGTCACGAAGGCAACCGTCGACCGAGTGGATGCTCCCAGTGCCCATCCTATTTCGTCACCGTCGCGGGTGCGGATACTCTGGATGTCGGAATATGATCGCTGGCGCTTAACCCATCCGTCGCGACTGACAATCACGTAGACGTCTTCGTCGACGATATAATCCTCCTCACTGTATTCGAGGACGGCGTCTGGACCGGCCATGCTGCTTCGCCTGTCGTCCGCAAATTCGTTCCGAAGTGCGCTGAATTCCTCCCGAACGAGCAACCACCGAGCCTCTTCATCAGACAAGAGTTTTCTGATCTCAGCGGCACGTGCCTCCTTTTCTTCCAATTCCCGGAGAATCGAATCCATCTCCATCTTTGCGAGGCGATACAGTTTCGTCTCCAGGACGGCGTCAGCCTGATCGTCATCCAGGCCAAAACGGTGCATCAACCGCTGCGCTGCATCGCGCTTGTCTTCGGATGATCGAATCAGCCGGATAGCTTCATCAAGTGCATCGAAGATCTTTGCAAAGCCGCGGAGAATATGGATGCGTTTCTCAAGCTGGCCCAGCTCGAAATTCAACCTCCGAACGACCACTTCCATGCGAAAAGCGAGGAAGTGTCGGAGAATCGTGAGCAGGTCGACCCTGGCAGGTGCCGCGATTTCCGGATTCTCGGTAGGAATGAGGCACGTCAGATTGACATGGAAGCGCGTCTGCAGCGTCGTATGCTTAAATAAAAACGCCATTGCCGCGTCAGGATCGGATCCTCTCTTAAGCTCGAGGACCACCCGTACGTCATCGGTCGACTCATCCCGAACATCTGAGATCTGTGGAACCCGGTCAGCGATGACGAGATCAGCAATCTTCTCAACGATATCGCTCTTGGAGTGGCCATAGGGTATCGACGTAATGACGATTCTTGTCTTCCCTTCCTGAACATATTCGCCGCGCAGATCGATCGTGCCTTCGCCTTTGCGATAGATTTCCAGCACTTCCTCAGGCGTATTCAGAATACGGCCACCGGTCGGGAAATCCGGCCCTGCAATGAGAGGTGGTCTCATTTTGGCCGTTTCAGACCCTGAACCTTCTCCCACGATGTCCTCCAGAGTCGCAGCTGGATTATCTATCAGATAGACCAGCGCGTCGACGACTTCACCAAGGTTGTGCGGC
>CBFGXY010000224.1:0-3777 GCA_965652945.1 uncultured bacterium | reverse complement strand
GACATCCTCCGGGGGATCGCCATGCAGTACGACGTGAATCTGATCGTTGACAGTGGGATAGACGCCCGTGTAACGGTCCGACTCGCCGATCTGCCGGTCATCGACGCCGTTGTATTCCTGTGCGAAGAGTATGGCCTCACACTAGAGCAGTCTGGCAGCATCATCCGAATCCTACGGACACCTGTACCCGTGCCGGAGCCCGTCCCGCTCGACATTCGGGCTACAGGGGATTCTCTGACGCTGGACGTGAACGAGGCGCCGCTCGAAGCCGCAATTCGCAAGATCAGTGAGGGCTCAGGGCGAAACATCATTGTCCGGCAGGGTGTGCAGGGCGCGTTGAGCGGTGCGCTCCGCAGCGTGAGTCTCGAAGAGGGTCTGGAGGCACTTCTCACGAACAACGGGTTCGTCCTTCGGCGCCGAGCAGGCGATATACTCGTCGTAGATCGCGCGGGCGCCTTCTCGACCGATGCCGGGGTGCCTACGCGCGGCCTGTTCGTGAATGCGACAGACGACCGAATCGATCTCGACCTCACGGCCGCGCCCGTTATGGACGTGCTTCGCGAGATCGCTGCTCAGTTGTCGCTCAGAATGGTAACCTATGGCTCAACGGATCAGGTGCTTACGGCTCGCACCAATGGCCTGACGGTCGATCAAGCGCTCAATTATTTGCTCAATGGCACCAGTCTGAGCTACCGGCGTGAAGGCGAAGTATACGTCATCGCCGACCGGCAGTCACACAACATCTCGACCTCTCGCCTTGTCCGCCTGAAGCACGCTCGCGCCACGGGTTTGGTCGAACTGATCCCTCCAGAGCTTCAGCAGCGCGCCTCGATTCAGCTCATCAAGGAGCAGAACGGAATCATGATCCAGGCTACAAGTGACGTCGTCGCCGAGATCGAGCAGTTCGTACGAGAGCTGGATCGTCGCTCTCCGCAGATCCTAATCGAGGCGCTGGTGGTCGACTTTGAGGACCTCGATGAGTTCGAGTTGGGGTTCCGATTCGGGTTGCGCGACCTTGACAGCCTTGCCGGCCAGGGCCACTGGCGCTTCGGTGCGGGAATGGGATCTCGTGAGGGTTTCTCAGCGAGTGCGCGCGGTGCGCGGATCGACCGCGAGTTGACACCTCTCCGGGATTTCCTTGGATTCAAGACGATCGGACACCTGCCGGCCGATTTTTACCTCCAGATCGAGGCGATGGAACGGGCGGGGAAGGCTAAGGTGCTCTCGAGACCGCAAATCGCCACACTCAATGGCCACGCGGCGAGCATCAGTGTCGGCACAACCCAGTATTACATCCTGCGAACAGCTTCGCCAATTCCGCCTTCCGGCGGAGGGTACTATCCGATCGAATCCGAACGATTCGAACGAGTCGAAGCGCAGGTCCGCCTCGAGGTTGTGCCCTGGGTGACCGAATCGGGTGATGTCAACGCCGAAATACGACCCGAATTCAGTACGCCGGTTGGCGTGCTCGATCCGGGAGTCCCGCCTACTATCAACACGCGGCAACTGGAGACGACGGTACGGCTTCGTGACGGCGAGACCATCATCCTCGGTGGCCTCATTCAGGAATCGAAAATGACCGAGCAGTCGATGATCCCCATCCTTGGCCGCATTCCGCTAATCGGGCGACTCTTCCGCAGCCGTAAGACATCCCGGCGGAAGTCAGAGCTTGTCATCTACATCACGCCGCATGTCTTCTATGGAGATGAACGTGACGATGCCAAGTGGAGGGGTATGAGTGAGCGTCTGGACCTAACAGATCCCGCGCTTCGAAGAAGCATGGGCTACACAATTCTAGAGTAGATCGATCTGGTTCAAGAAACAGCTTATGTACATTCCGTTCGTTCATAAAGAAGCGGTTGGCCTTCACTTTGGTCCAGATTGTATCTACGTGGCGGAGATTCGGACGGAGCGTAGCGGTGTTCGAATTGTGTGGACGCACTCGGAGCCTGTCGTTGCTAGCGAAGGGCAGAGCTATCGGAAGGCACTTCAAGAAGTAGCTTCTCTCCACGGCAAATGGCCGCCCGTAGTGACGCATCTGAGTGAGCATGACGTTCGCTGCGTAGTCTTGCAGAGTCCGGCGATGAAAGATGCCGAGGAACAGTTCGACTGGCTTCAGGAAGAAGCACGGCGGCGACTTGTCCCGCATATGCCACCGGAACTACTGATTTGGCGGCATGCCAGGCTCGGAGGTGATGAGAATAATTACCTCGTCGCGTGTGCACGGCGTGATGCGATTGAGGAGAGGCAGCGCCTCATAAAGGAGGCGGGGCTCGTGCCGGCGGCAATTCTTCTGCTACCGGCCGCCATGGGTAACGCATTTATCCTGGATCAGGAGTTCGTCAGCGGCACGTCCTGGATCTTGATGAGTGGCATGACACCAACACTTGTGCGTTATGTCGACGGACAGCTGCGGCAACTGGTCGAACTTCCATGTGAGCCAACCTCAAAGAAGGCTCTTCAGGTAGAGATGAGCAGTCTCCTGGGGAGGGCTGACGTCTCGGAGGACGTTCGCATGATCCGAGACTGTGAGTCGACATGGTTTGCGAGCGGAGCGTCCTGCCGACCGACCGGGCTCATTCGGTCCGAGGAAAAAGAAGAGGTTTCACCGCAGGCCGTCGCTCTCGCGCTCACGCAGGTTTACAGAGGTCTCGATCGCATCGACTTTTTGAGCGATGACGAGGCCCGAACGGGAAGGCAACTCTCCGAGCGTTTCGATGCGATTCGCATCCTGCGTCCGGTCGCCATTCTCTTCATATCCGCCTTCGTGATCCTTGTGATATGTCAATTCCTGATAGACAAACGGCTGGCCGATGCGCAGGATGAGTATCTCGCCAACGCCCCGCTCCTGTTAACGTTAGAAGAAGAGGAACGCGCAGTGCAGGGCTTAGAAGCGCACCTGAGGACGACGAATCAGGTATTTGCTCGGCGATCGAGCGCAGCCAGCGTGCTGGAGCTCATTGGCTCTATGACTGGGGATGATCTATGGCTCACCGAGATGACGGTCGAACGCGGGGGCCGCTCGGAATATAGTGAGCAGTGGGATCTAACAATTCTTGGTGTCGCGACAGATCCGGGCGCGACAACAGAACTGCTGGCCCTCATTGAAAGGTGCCCGCTCTTTCGTAGAGCGCAGCTCGTGCATATTTCGAGACAGAGAGTGTCGCTGGAGACCACCGTAGGTCGTGGTTTGCGGTTCGAACTGGTCGCAACGGCTGCGCCTGGTGCCGGGCCGGCTGACGCGAATTTCCGCGACATCGCCACTGGATGCAGATTGCCGAGGGATCAAAGTTCAACGACCACATGAACCATTTCCTTTCACTTTTACGCGATCGGTTCTGGTCTCTGATTGCAGCCGGTGCGTTGCTCGCCGCTCTCGCTCTGGGACATATCGAGTTCTGGCCGCGGTCGGCTAATCTGGTCAAAGATATTCGAGCACTGAAAGACTCTCGGGCCTCGATTGAATCTCTCGATGAAGCACACGCGCGAATGCATGAGCTTTCATCTAAACGAAGCAGGCTCATCGAAGAGCTTGCCGACATTTCCGACCGCGACGATTGCGAGGGATGTACGGCCGCTCGACTGTCCGAACTAAGGCAGATGGCCGATGATGCCGGGCTTCAGTTAATAGGGCTACGACCCTCAGATGCCATCTCTGATGAGACATTGCGCACACTTCCCGTTGAGCTGTCGCTCAGTGGCAAATACCATACGCTCGGTCATTTCGTCAATGGTGTGGAAACTGCTTCCGGCGTCATCAGGGTGCAGCATATTAAA
>CBFGXY010000223.1:0-3777 GCA_965652945.1 uncultured bacterium | reverse complement strand
CGCGTGACGTGGTCGTCGCGGGCAAGGCGCTGTATGAGCTCGAGTACGCCCGATGCCGTCTGAGCGTCGAGATTACCGGTGGGTTCATCGGCCAGCAGGAGTTCCGGTTCGTGAGCCAGGGCGCGAGCCACCGCCACGCGCTGCTGCTCACCTCCAGACAGTCGATCAGGGAAACTTCTTGCACGGTCCTTGAGGCCAACCTTCTCAAGCAAATGGTCTACTCGCGAAGACTTCCCCTCGATGCCGTTCAGGTCGAGCGGCATCCCGATATTCTCCGCGACCGTAAGCGTCGGGATGAGATTGAAGGCTTGAAACACGAACCCTATGTGCCGACGCCGGAAGAGCGTGCGCTCGCGCTCAGTGAGGTCGTTGAGTGATCGTTTCCTAAACAGGATCTCACCGTCGTCCGCCCGGTCGATTCCACTGATGAGGTTCAAGAGCGTACTCTTACCCGAACCGCTGCGTCCCAGCAGAATCACGAGACTGCCCTCGTCGACCGTCAGATCGACGCCTCGCAGCACAGCGCGTCGACGGGACCCCTCGACAAATGACCGGTGAACACTCTTGAATTCGAGAAGCGGCATCGATCACCTGAAAATAATTAGATACGCTGCTTCTCCTGCCGGTCGGGATAATAGGTCCATTCGAGCGATGGGTGTGTCGACGTTAGAGACAGCTCGACGGACGATCGGGGTTTCGAACACACGAGTCCGACTGCATGGTGCGCCCCGTCTGCACCTCGTTCGAGATCTCCGCCAGAAACGCGCTGATTTCCTCCCGTCCACGGTAATCCGTCTTCCCTTCTCGCACCAGTGGGAGTTTCTCTCCGTTCTGATCGTCGGTTAGATGCACCTCATGCGCCAGAACAAGGCTCTTCAGCCGATCCTCAATTTCATCTGCAAAGCTGGATGTGCGAGGTCTATAGAGATGAATCATAGCAAACTATCGTCTGATTCACAGTCATTGAAGGCACCAAGCGGAGAGCGAGGAATACCATGAGCCAGTTGTCGGCAGGCATCCATCTCCTCACAATCCGTATCCCGCGATGAAGGAACCGTACGGAAATCGCATCCGCGTCGCTGCCACCCAGTATTACGTGCGGCACATCGAGACGTTCGATCAGTTTGTGGATCAGGTCTCTGCAGTGGTTGAAACCGCAGCCGATTATCGGTGCCGGCTGCTGGTGTTACCCGAATATTTCACTCTTCAGCTCATGTCGCTGGGCGACTACAAGCGGCCGATCGACGTGCAGATCCGCGATGTAGCGCGGTATGTACCGCGGTTTATCGAGTTGATGCAGCGACTCGCGGTTGACAACGGCATCTACATCGTTGCGGGTACGATTCCGAATCTCGATGAAGGGGATGATCGGATCTATAACGATTCGTTCTTTTTCTCTCCGAACAACCGATTCGCGGTGCAGGGGAAAATGCATATGACGCGCTCCGAGAGAGAAGATTGGAACGTCCACCCCAGACACACTCCGTATGTATTTGAGACGGATTTTGGGAAAGTTGCGATCGCCATCTGCTATGACGTCGAGTTTCCCGAGCTCGTCCGGGAAATGGCCCGGGAAGGTGCCCATATTCTCTGCGTTCCCAGCGACACCGACGACCGCCACGGTTTCCTACGCGTCCGGTATTGTGCACACGCTCGGACGATCGAGAATCACATGTTCGTCGTGAATGCACCGACAGTCGGCGGTCTGCCGCGCACGCCCGATTTTTCGATGAACTATGGGCAGGCCTCAATCCTTACGCCCAGCGACTTCGAATTTTCCCGCGACGGTATTCTCGCCGAGGGAACGCTCAACAATGAGGACGTGGTAGTGGGGGAGCTGGATCTGCGCCTGGCGGAGGATGCCCGATCATTCGGAACGGTTATCCCGCTGCATGACAGCCTGAGGACGAGCGAGCTCGTTAGAAACATCGAAACTCAGACGCTCTGACGGACCTGAGCGAAGCTCATTGCCCGTCATTCCAGCACCTGCCCCGGTGCCGCAAGCAGATAGAGCACGGCCATCCGAACGGCCAGACCGTTGGTCACTTGATTGAGGATGACCGCGCGTTCATGGTCGACCACCTCACTCTCCAGTTCCACTCCCCGGTTGACCGGGCCGGGATGCATGATCCAGAGATCAGGGTGCGCATCCAGGTGGCGGCGTGTGATCCCGAACCGTTCGTGGTACTCTCGCAGACTGGGGAACAGCCCCTCGTCCTGACGCTCCATCTGGATGCGGAGAGCCATGGCCACGTCGCATCCATCCAGTGCGTCGTCCAGCCGGTTCGTCACTCGCACACCCATCTGCTCGACACCGAAGGGAATCATCGTCCTCGGACCGCAGAGCGTCACGTTTGCACCCAGTGCGCTCAGCCCGTAAATGTTCGACCGTGCCACGCGGCTGTGAGCGATATCGCCTATGATCGATACGTTCAGCCCCTCGAAGGAGGGCACGAAATCGGACATGGTCATCATATCGAGCAGCGCCTGCGTCGGATGCTCGTGCGCCCCGTCCCCGGCATTGATAATCACTGAATCCACCCAGCGAGTCAGGAAATGCGCCGCTCCCGGTGACCGGTGGCGAACGACGGCTACATCCACTTTCATTGCCTCGATGTTCTGGGCGGTATCCTTGAGGGTCTCTCCTTTTCCAACCGATGAGCCCGCGGCCGAAAAATTGACTACATCGGCGGACAACCGCTTCTCGGCCAGTTCGAACGACAGCCGCGTGCGCGTCGAGGACTCGAAGAAGAGATTGCAAACCGTGATACCTCTGAGCGTCGGGACGCGCTTAATGGGGCGTTCAAGGACCTCTCTGAATTGACGGGCCGAGTGGAGTATCAGCAGGATCTCGTCCGAACTGTAGGTAGCCAGACCGAGCATATGCCGGTGGTTGAGCGATGAAATGCCCGGAGCGTCGATCACCGTTCCTCCTCGCGATTGAAATCTGCTTCCTCGGACTGCCGTGCCACGAGCCAGACGCCTTCCCTATCGTCTATCTCGGACAGTCGCACGCGCACTTCCTCATCCGGCAGCGTTGGAACCCGCCGACCGATGATGTCCGCACAGATCGGCAGTTCGCGTTCGCCGCGATCGATGATCGCCAGAAACCGCACCGATGCGGGCCTTCCCAGATCCATCAAAGCCTCGAGCGCGGCCCTCGCCGTCCGGCCCGTGTAAAGAACATCATCCACCAGCACCACGTGTCTCCCCGTAACATCGAACGGAACGTCGGTTACTTGAACGACGGGCTGACTCATCCGCATTCGAAAATCGTCTCGGTACATCGTAGAATCGAGAATGCCCAGCGGCAATTCGACCTCGTCCACCGCTCGTATCCGGTCGCGAAGTCGGCGGGCAAGATGCACACCCCGCGTCTGCATCCCGATGAGGGCAAGACGAGAGAACTCCTCACCCGGCTCGATCGCTTCGGCAATCTGATGCGCCATCCGATCGAGCGTGCGCGCAAGCGCCGCCTCATCCATGAGTTGTGCCTTGATACGGTCCATATCGGAATGATTCTCGTCGAGCGGCCCAAGATACGTACGGAACCCATCTCTCGTCACGTGATCAAACCCATCACCTCGAACATTGCCGGGATTTCATGGCTGACGCCTCATCACCACTGCATTACCTCGATCCCGCGGTCGTATCTCGCCTCAATAATATAGAAATGCGGGCGCGGATGATCGTAGAGGGTTTCATGACGGGGCTGCACAAGAGTCCATATCGGAATGATTCTCGTCGAGCGGCCCAAGATACGTACGGAACCCATCT
>CBFGXY010000222.1:0-3799 GCA_965652945.1 uncultured bacterium | reverse complement strand
CAAGTCGGCCGCTTTCGCACTCGCCGCCGTCGTGATCGCCGTATTCTGGCATATCGGACTATTGGCCGTTCTGGTAGTGTATACGTTGGTAGGAATAAGCCGGGCCGTATTCATGTTGGTGGATGCAGTGAAGAACGCTCCGCTTGAAAACGAGTAGGAGGAGACGCCCGAGCCGCCTCGATCTCGGAAGACTTACTATATTGCGGATCCTCCCACACCAATCACAGCCGTAACCATGTTCAAGGCTTCCATACACGTCACGCTTCGGCCGACTATTCTCGATCCACAGGGTAAAGCCACACGCGATGCGCTTCAGCAGCTCGGATTTGATTCGGTCAGGGAAGTGCGAATGGGCAAAAAGATTGAAATGTGGATCGATACCTCGTTAGAGGAAGAGGCTCATCGCGTGGCAGACGAGGCGTCGAAGAAGCTCCTCGCTAACCCGGTTGTCGAGAACTACGAGATCACGTTGGAACAGTCGGGCATCCCGGCGTAGTACGACGTCTACGTTTTCAGGGTTGATTCTCGATTGTCCGTAATGCGAATGTCTCGTTTAGCGCCACGATTTTCCGGCGAGATTCCCCTTCCAGAAGAGCCGGATGTGGAAGTACTGGAGGAGGAGGCGACGCCCTCTTCTACTGACAGTCCATGGCGCGTTATCTTGTACAATGACGAGGTTCACACCTTCGACGAGGTGATCAACCAGCTTATCAAAGCGACCGGGTGTACGACTGCATTTGCGGAGCGGAAGGCATGGGAAGTGCACACGCGGGGGAAGGCAAACGTGTTTGAGGGCGATTTCGAGGATTGCTTCCGGGTCCAGAGCGTGCTAAGAGAGATTGAACTCGTGACGGAGATCGAGGGCTGAACTGTGGATGCCCGTGATGACGTCTATCGCGAGATCATTTCCCCCTCACGCTTCGATCTGAAAATCAAAGGTTCGCGCTTTCTCGCAGAGGCGTATCCGGCCGGAAGCGCCGAGGAGGCACTCGATGTTGTGGATGAGATCAGACGTCGTGAACACAGTGCGACACATCATTGCTGGGCGTACCGTGTAGGCGAGAACGAAATCGAGGAGCGGGCAAACGACGACGGAGAGCCGGCGGGTACGGCAGGTCAACCAATCCTGAGACAGATCGAGGCGGCGGATCTGGTCAACGTCGTTGTGGTCGTTACGCGATACTTCGGCGGAACCAAACTGGGAACGGGCGGCCTCATCAGAGCCTATGGTGATGCGGCCCGCGGCGTGCTGGATGCCGCGCGTATCAAAGAAAGAGTTCGACGAATCGGCTACCAGATCCGGTTCTCCTACGATGACACCTCGGCAGCCATGCAGACTCTTTCCCGGTTCGACGCGCTCGTATCCGATTCGATCTACGCGGACGACACGCAGCTTGAGGTCGACATTCGACGCTCAGAGGCCGCTGCCTTCGAAAGTGCTTTCCAGGAGAATTTGTCCGGACGAGGGGAAATCACACGCATCGGTTGAGGTCACCGAGGCATTTACTATGATGCGACCTCCGTTTCCGTTATGACCGCACCTTGAACGGCTCCATCGCCTCGACGGCGAGCCGATCCACTCGGTTGTTCATCTGATTATCCGAGTGTCCCTTGACCTTGATCCAGTTCACTTTGTGGCGACTGGACAGCTCCCATAGCTCCTTCCACAGGTCTTGATTTTCGACTGGTTTCTTGGATGCCGTCTTCCAGCCGTTGCGCATCCAGTTTCTGATCCAACCCTCAGTGAATGCGCGGTGCAGATAGGCGCTGTCCGTGTGGAGATCCACTTCGCATTGCCCCCGCAGAGCTTTGAGCGCCTCGGCAGCGGCCTTTAGTTCCATCCGGTTATTAGTCGTAAGAGGCTCGCCTCCGGTCAATATGCGTTCATGCCCGCGATGTTGAAGGATGGCGGCCCAGCCGCCCGGTCCTGGATTGCCGCTGCAGGCGCCGTCGGTGTATACTGTGATCCGTTTCAAATCTCGAAAGAAGTGCGTGTTCGTGATGACTGAGTGGACGTGGATGCCATTAACAACCGCCGTCCTTGCGAACGAAGTTACCTGCGCAGGGTATTCCTATAATTAATATTGACTGTATAACATTACGGATATGCCCGCATGTGGTTTTATAGAGTGACACATCATCTGACTTCCGATCAATCATGAAATTCGTCGACTACGTGACGATAACGGTCCGCAGTGGGAAAGGGGGCGCGGGCGCGGTTGCCTTCAGGCGCGCCAAATTCGAGCCTCGAGGCGGTCCGGAGGGTGGTGATGGAGGCCGGGGCGGCTCCGTAATCCTGACAGCCGACGACAATTTGTATACCCTGCTCGACCTTCGGTACAACCGGCACCATTTTGCGCAGAACGGGCAGCCTGGGTCGGGCAGTAATATGAAAGGTAAGGACGGGCAGGATATCATATTACGTGTGCCGCCGGGTACGGTGGTGCGCGATACGGATACGAACGAGGTACTTGGTGAGGTACTCGAGGTCGGAGACCGGCTCGTGCTTGTAGAAGGCGGCCGCGGCGGGAAGGGCAACGCGTTTTTCAAATCATCGACCAACCGTTCTCCTCGCTATGCCCAGCCGGGCGAGCCCGGGCACGAGCGCAATGTCACGCTCGAGCTGAAGCTGCTGGCTGATGTTGGCCTGGTGGGGCTTCCCAACGCGGGAAAAAGCACGCTTGTGGCCTCGATGTCGGCGGCAAAGCCGAAAATCGCGGACTATCCATTCACCACGCTCGAGCCATCGCTCGGAGTGGTATATGTCGGAGATTACGAGTCCTTCGTCATAGCTGACATCCCGGGAATCATAGAAGGAGCTCATGAGGGAAAAGGGCTGGGGCTTCAGTTTCTGAAGCATATCGAGCGAAACGCGGTGCTTCTGGTGGTCATTCCGGTCACGTCGGAAGACGTGAAAGCGGAGTACGAACTGCTGATGCATGAGCTCGAGCAGCACAATCCGGAGTTGGTCAATAAGCCCCGGTTAGTTGTGCTATCCAAGGTCGACCTCATCTCGGATGAAGATAGAGAAAGAGAAGTTGAGCGCCTTATCGGGAAGTTTCCACAGGATGTAGAAGTTCTGCCTGTCAGTGCCGTCACGCGAAGTGGCATCAGTGATCTGAAGCATCATTTATGGGCGCGCGTATCAACCAATCGACAAGAGGAACCGATATGATTGGGGATGATCGGCTTCGGGACGTCTCTCGACCTCGCGACGAGGAGGACGCGATGCTGGGGCTGTCCCTCGTTCCAGGCATCGGACCGGGTCGCATCCGTACGTTGCTGGCCCATTTTGGTGCGGCCACGAATGTGTTTCGGGCGCCACGGTCGGCATTCAGGATTCCGGGCATTGGGAATACGCTGGTGAATGCCATCCGCGATTTTGACGAGTGGCCACGGGTCGATCAGCAACTTAAAGTGGCGGCCTCGGTCGATGCGACTCCCATTATGGCTGGATCGGCCCTCTATCCCGACCTGCTGTCCGAAATTTTTGATCCCCCGGCAGTATTGTGGATAAAAGGGGACCCTCAGATTTTGAATCAACCAGCGGTTGCTATCGTCGGTACGCGCCGGGCGTCGGACTACGGAAAACGAGTCGCCTTTGAGTTGGCTCATGATCTGGCATCAGCCGGACTGACGATCGTCTCGGGTCTGGCCTTCGGGATCGATATTGAAGCTCATCGCGGCGCGCTGGACGCCGGTGGACGGACGATCGCCGTACTTGGCTCCGGTGTCGATATTATATATCCATCCCAGCGTCACAGGATATCTGAAGCCATCGCCGAGAATGGGGCCGTGG
>CBFGXY010000221.1:0-3812 GCA_965652945.1 uncultured bacterium | reverse complement strand
CAGAGAGGCAGTCAGCTCGCCCAGACTTCCGTATGCCGAATAGAGCAGCTCGCGCGTGTACGAGCGGCAGGTGGGAGCCATCTCCCCTTGTTCCATTTCGTCCAGGTCGAGGCCGAAGCTCTTTGCGTAGCGACGGTGCCCATCCATCTCGAAGTTCACGATGCCGTCGAACAGCTTTGCGAACCACCCCATCGTCTCAAGATCGGAGGCTCGCGCCGCTCCGAGCGCAAACACGCGAGCGTAGTCCTTCAAATACAAATAGTCCTGATGCAACCAGTACCGGAATTTCTGCTCAGGTAAGGAGTCATCATTCATACCTCTCACAAAAGGATGATTGAAGATGGCCTCCCAGACGGAGTCCGATCGTTCACGGACAAGTGCACTGAAGCCCATAAAATTTACAGCAGATTTTTGTGTGATGAGTTTTGATTCCAAACTCGCATCGCGAGACCAACTCAGCGGAATCTTTCAAAGGGAATCTACAACCTTGCAACTCCGGAAGCCGGTTAACCGAACTGAGTTAAACTTGAAGATCGGAGCGAGATTTCAGCTATGTCATCATCCGGCTATTGTAGGTAGACTTCTTCCGATCTACGTTCTTTAACCAGTTTACTTATCCCAACCGTACGGCGTCATGGATGCGTTCAGATTAGAAATGCCCCTCTGGGAGATTGTATTGCGCAGCACAGTCGTCTATATCGGGTTGATGGCAATGATTCGTTTCATCCCGAAGCGGCATACCGGAGAGCTCTCCCCGATCGATCTGTTTGCGATGATCATCATCGGCAGCTTCGCGGCGGATGCGATTCTCGGAGGGTCGACGTCGATCCTGGAAATCGCCATTATGACGGGGATCGTGCTACTGCTCGACTATGGCCTCAATCTCGCCGAATTCCACTCTGCCCGTTTCCGTAAAATGGCACAGCACAGTCCGACCTTACTCATATACGACGGGATCATCATCCCCAAAAATCTGCACAAGGAGAAACTCACGCACGAAGAGCTGATGGCGAGTCTACGCCAAAACGGAATCGACGAAATATCACAGGTGCGACAGGCTATTCTGGAGATGGACGGCCGGATCAGTGTCATCGCCAAGGAATAATCGCCGCACCTGGGCGTAAAGTCATACCGCAAGCACCCGCACCTTACAGATCGATCGTGATGAAACCAGACGTACCTGAAATCACCCTGAACGATGGAAACACCATCCCTCAGTTAGGCTTCGGCGTTTTCAAGGTGACTCCGGTCGATACGGAGCGCGTGGTGCTGCAGGCATTCGAGACCGGGTATCGACATATCGATACGGCGCAGATGTATGGGAATGAAAAAGAGGTAGGAGATGCGGTGCGGGCTTCAGGCATTCCGCGCGAGGAGATATTCCTTACCAGCAAGCTGAATAATCCTTTCCATCGACCCGATGACGCGCGCAAGGCATTCGAAGGCACACTGAGCGATATCGGCGTCGAGTACATCGATTTATTTCTCATCCACTGGCCGCTGCCAACACGGTACGATGGCGATTTCATCTCGACCTGGAAGGTACTGGAGGAATTCCAGCGCGAGGGTAGGGCACGAAGCATCGGCGTATCTAACTTTCAAATTCCGCATCTGGAGCGACTTCTGGCAGAGACGGATACGATTCCCGCCATCAACCAGATCGAGGCGCACCCCTACTTTCCCAATGATGCTGTCCGTGAGTTCAACCGTAAAAACGGTATCGTCACCCAGGCCTGGGCGCCCATCGCGAAAGGCCGAATCCTGAACGAGAAGAGCGTAGTCGGACTTGCGCAGAAACATCAAAAGACGCCGGCGCAGGTAGTCCTTCGCTGGCATATCCAGCGGGGGGATGTCGTCTTTCCAAAGACTGTGACGCCCTCCAGGATGAAAGAGAACTTCAACATTTTCGATTTCGAGCTCTCATCCTACGAGATGGCATCGCTCATGGAGCTCGACCGAGGCGAGAGGGGGCGCATCGGCCCCAACCCCGATACTTACGACGTCATCGGTCAGTGAGAAGCGCAGCCGCCCGTCTCTATCGACGTTTACCGGTTCACCCGGCGGTCCGTCATATCACTGAAATAGCCCGTCGACCGAGAGGTATCGCTCGCCCGTATCGTAGCAGAAGGTCAGAACACGCGCCCCTTCCTCGACATCGTCAAGTTTCTGCGCCACTGCAGCTAGCGCCGCGCCCGACGAGATTCCAACGAACAGACCTTCCTCTTGTGCCGCCCGACGCGTATAGTCGAAGGCATCCTCCTCTTCGACTCGTATGGCGCCGTCGATAGCCTCTACATCGAGGTTTCCCGGAATAAAGACTGCGCCGAGACCTTGCAATCTGTGAGGACCTGGAGATCCGCCGCTGATCACATCCGATCCGGTGGGCTCCACTGCAAACACCTTCAGATCGGGCCACTCTTTTTTCAGTACTCGGGCGCAAGCCGTGATATGTCCGCCCGTTCCGACACCCGTGATAATGTAATCGAGTCCTTCAGGAAAATCACGGAGGATCTCCTGTGCGGTCGTCCGCGCATGCGCCTCAACATTTGCCGGGTTCTGGAACTGCTGCGGCATCCAGGCACCTTCCGTATCGCGCACGATCTGTGTGGCGCGCTCGATGGCACCGTTCATGCCTTTCTCGCGCGGCGTCAACTCGAACTCGGCACCGTAGAGCGCCATCAGACTGCGACGCTCAACCGACATCGACTCGGGCATCGTAAGGATGAGCCGATAACCTTTCACTGCAGCCACCATGGCCAGGCCGATCCCCGTGTTTCCGCTGGTGGGTTCGACGATCGTACCGCCTGGCTTCAAGTCGCCCCGGCGCTCGGCATCTTCCACCATCGCGAGCGCGATGCGGTCTTTTATTGAACCGCCCGGATTGGCGCGTTCGAGTTTCATCCAGACCTCGGCATTGTCCCGAAAAAGGCGGTTGATGCGGACGTGAGGCGTATTGCCGATGGTATCGAGAATGGAATTTGCTCGCATGGAAATGAGATTAGATATGATATTCGATGGATGAGTCCGCCTCCGACCGAAGGCGAACATCGCTTCGATGGGTCACGACCGAGTCAGGCGGCACGCTCTTGGTCAGCCACACGTTACCACCGATGACGCTGCGAGCGCCAATCACGGTGTTGCCCCCCAGGATGGTCGCGTTGGCGTAGAGTATGACGTCGTCTTCGATGGTGGGATGGCGCTGCTCGCCCGTCTGTTTCGTAGCTAGACTCAGGGCTCCAAGTGTGACGCCCTGAAAAACTCGTACTCGATCGCCAATAATCGTAGTCTCGCCAATAACTACCCCGGTGCCGTGATCAATCGCAAACTTTCGTCCGATCTTCGCTCCCGGATGGATGTCGATGCCGGTAGACCGATGCGCATACTCGGTCAAAAGGCGTGGCAGTAGCGGCACCTCCGCACGGTGGATCTCATGAGCGACTCGATACAGGGCCACGGCCAGGAATCCCGGATAGGCGAGAATCACCTCATCCGTGCTGCGTGCCGCCGCATCGCCGTCGTAAATGAACTGCGCATCCTCCAGCAGCACTTGATGGATCGAGGGCAGCGCGGCGATCACGTCGTTGGCCGCCGCATCGGATCGGTCATGAATGAGCGGACGCATGGCGTCGACGAGTGCCTCGCGTACATATTCGAGTTCTTCTCTCACATTACGACTCGACTCGGGGACGTAGCCGGCGTAATGCGGGAAGAGCAGCGCCATCACGTGGCGGGCCAGCACGTCGGTACACTTACGCAGCCCCGGCGGCAGCGGGTAGATATCACGCGCCTTCTCCAGTGTATCGATCCAGTAT
>CBFGXY010000220.1:0-3817 GCA_965652945.1 uncultured bacterium | reverse complement strand
AGTACAATCCGTTCCGCTTTTTAAACCTCAGCTACGACGCGAACACGCGGCAGAGCCTGAACGCACTTGGCATTCAGGACACCCTCATCACGCGTCATGAGATTTCTGAGCATGAAACCGCCGAGACTTCCGAGCTCGTTCTCAGGAGCTTCGATAGCGTGGTCATGCGGATGCTCAGCGGCGACCCGCTCCTCCGTACAGACTCATACAATCAGCGGTTTACCGGCACCTTGCGGCCGAACCTCAGCAATACGAAGGCACTGGATTTTGTCAACGTTCAGGATATCGTATACAACGCCCGCTTCACGTGGCAGAACGGTCCCATCGCCAACAACCGCGGGGCGCGCGTATCAAATCAGGTTGAGATTAGAGGAGGCATCACACTCCGGCCGCAAGAGCTATGGCGCAAGTTCAGCTTCTACCGCGACCTGGAAGACGCGCAGCGTGAGTTCGAACGAGAAAAACAGGCACGGCGTCGTCAGCGGCAGGCCGCTCCCCCGCCACGAGTCGAGTCCGACACAACGGCCGTAGAGACGGAAGAAAGAGAACCCCGCCCGCCTCTCATCGATCCGGGATCGCTGCTCCGTCGGACCATCCTCGCCATAACGGGAATGCGCGACTTCAACGTCAACTACACGGGCACACTCTCGAGCACGGCCACGAATGTCGGGACCGACGTGCACGGCGATCTCTCCGATATCGACGTCAGCTACAGCCTCTGGCAGGCCCTGCGAGGAAACGGACCATCGCTTGGATACCGGTTCGGTCTCGAAAGAAGCATCCCAATGGATCAGCGCATCCTCGACCCATCCGTCCAGGTAACCGATGTGCTTCGCGACAATCATCGCATACAGGGCCGTACCACGATCGCGCCGAGTAACAACCTGCAAATCAACCTCACCTGGAACGGAGAATGGGAGGAGAGCGAGAACTATTCGTATCGCCGATTCGAGGACCCGAGTATTGCTGAAACTGGTCGAAATCGGTCGTCCATATGGGTGTTCGGCGCGGATTACCTGACGATGTTCGAACGACAGCTCCGCACGTTTGAAAACGATCGTGCGGCGGCACCGGGGGTGTCGGTCCTCCCTGATGCCGATGGCGACGGGCGGGTCGTGCTAAGTAACAGCTCGGTCGTCGAGGACTTTCGCCAGGCGTTCATGAAAAATTTTGGCACGGTCGACGGCCGTGGGCTCATGCCCTTCCCAATGCCGGGCTGGAACGTCAATTACAGCGGTTTCGGCAACTGGCCGATTATTCGGGCGCTCGTTCAGAGCGCCACCCTCCGCCACGGGTACAGTGCTGATTACAGCACAGACTTCCGGGCGAATCAACAAGCGGACGAACTACACATCTTCCCTCTCGTCAGCAATCTGCAGATTCAGTACGAAATTCCGCGTTACGAGGTGGGAGGCATCCGAATCAATGAACGCTACCAGCCAATGATCGGGGTGGACCTGAACTTCCGGAACCGCCTCAGCACGCAAATCGCCTGGAGTAAGAGTAATCTTTACTCGCTGAGCACCTCGAACCTCTCTGTGAGCGAAAGCAAAACAAACGAACTCACACTGTCGGCCAATTATCAGAAACAGGGATTGAGCATTCCTTTTCTGCCCGGCCGGCGCCTCAACAATCGGATCGGGCTGACGCTCTCCTTCACCCGTTCCTTTACGCAGGATCAGAGATACGCGCTCGATCGTGCCATCAGGGCAGCAGCCTCGAACCCAGATTTCGTACTGGAAGATGCCGTGAGCGGCGACTTCGTCAACCTGATCACAGGAGCCACGCGGACCACAATCGCACCTCAGATCTCGTACCAGTTCAGTAACCGAGTGAATGCGAACTTCACGCTGCGGTATGAGCAGTTTGATAGCGAAGACAGCCGTCAGCCCTCGTCCACGAACATCAGCGGCGGGTTCAATGTACGTGTGAATATCGCTAACTGAATCGACGCTCCGGTGAGTGATTCCCCTCAAAAAGTTATCGTCCACGATCTCGGCCGAGCCGACTACGAATCATCCTGGCGGCTTCAGTCCAGGCTCCACGAGCAGCTCGTTGCTGCAAAACGTGCGGGGCGCTCGGAATCTCAACCTCACATTATACTAACCGTCGAGCACCCGCCGGTATTCACGCTTGGAAAGAGTGGCCGAGCCGAGAATCTCCTTGTCACAAGAGAAGAACTCGTCGAGCGCGGAGTCACGTACTACGAGATCGACCGAGGGGGCGATATCACGTTTCATGGCCCGGGACAGCAGGTCGTATATTTGATTCTGGATCTCGATCGATTCTATACCGATATCCACCGATATCTTCGTGAACTGGAAGAGGCGGTTATTCGGACCTGCAGGGAGTTTGGGGTGGAAGGAACGCGGATCAAAGGGAAAACGGGGGTGTGGATCGCTGCCGATGAGCATCGCCCCGTCAGAAAAATATGTGCGATGGGGATCCGCTGCAGCCGATGGGTCACCATGCACGGCATTGCCATGAACATCAACACGGACCTCGACTATTTCTCGATGATCGTTCCATGCGGAGTGACCGACGGAGGCGTGACGTCGCTGGCCCGTGAAGTCGGCAAGGACATCGACATGGGGCACGTTCGTGGAAGACTACTCCATCACATAACGGATTTGATGGGCATGGATCTCGAGCATTCTCAGCAGGCCGCCTCCGGTGAGATGTCGATCGAGCAGTTGACCGCAAGCATATTCACGGGAGCGTAACCGGTGAGATAGGGATCGGAATTGGAATTGGTAATATATTAGGCGCGTGCGCAAGCTCTGCCCCACCCACCAGGAATCATCCATCGACATCCATGAAAGAATTCAACGCCGACAACTTCACCCGACGGCTCATTGCCGAAACGCTGTTCTATGATGAAGAATACGGCGCCCTCGGTAACCTCAGTCTGATTGACGAGGCTCAGAGTCGGGAGCGATTCGTCGCTTCCTATATCCCCGACACGGGAGACTTCCTGATCGAGGAGGCAACCGAATGGGAGGAGCTGGAGGAAGGCGAGGAGGATGAAATCGGATACGCGTTGGCTGTCGACAGCAACGAATACGGCACGTACGACACGCCCGAGGAGACGGCGGATGCGCTGCTTGCTCTTGCCAAACAGCACAACCTCGTTCCGAGCATCACGCTGCTTTTTGAGGAGGATGAGGTAATCTGACCGTCTCCGCGAGGAATTTCGGTCGAGCGAGGATCGCCTACCTGACCACCCTCGCGGCACCGAGAGCAATCAGGAGCCAGCCGGTGATGAAGGCCACACCCCCGATAGGGGTGATGGCCCCCAGCCAGGGCGTATCCGTGAGTACGAGGATGTAGAGGCTGCCCGAGAAGATCAGGATCCCCGCAAGAAACGCAATTCCAGCCCAGGTGAAGTGCCATGTCGGCCATTCGGATGCCAGCCATGCGACGGCCAGTAGGACAAGCGAATGATACATCTGGTACCGCACACCGGTCTCGAACGTGACGAGTCGTTCGGCCGTTACCCGCGAGGCAAGTGCATGGGCACCGAAAGCTCCCGCCGCTACGGCAACGGCGCCGAGCACCGAGGCTGATATGATCAAGGAACGTGGCACAGATTACCTCCGAGGCGCATTGACCTGAAACGGGTGGACAGAACCATTCAATTTGAGTGTATAACTTCCCGGCCTGTAGCTGCCGTCGAGTTCGAAGTAATATCTGAAGGGCCGCCGTACTCGGTAACAGACTGAATCCTGGGGCTTGCGCATCAGAAGTTCAACCTCGATGATGTGCCCGATACGCCGCTGGTTCAACACAGCCAACTCTGAACAGCTGTCGGGATATA
>CBFGXY010000219.1:0-3822 GCA_965652945.1 uncultured bacterium | reverse complement strand
CCTGCTTGTGGTAGCGCTGTCCGTCGGCGTTATAGCGGTACCGGTAGCGGAACGCGGTCATCCCCGGCTCATAGATGCTCATCACCCGGTTCGCCTCGTCGTAGCTCAGGTCCCAATCGGTGCCGCGGGAGACATCCTGGATGCGTGTCATGTTGCCGCTCGCATCGTACTGGAAGCTCATCGTGCCGGAATCCCACCCCTGATTGGCACCCGCGGCGTCGGTGATGCCCGTCAGGCGGTTGAAGCCGCTGTAGATGTATGTCAGATTATCGGCGATCGCGGTTGAGGCCCCTCCTCGGCGCCGAAGTGTGATGATGTTGCCGGCGTCATCGTACGTGATGTTGGACACGTCAAAGTACGACGAACCGGTGAAACTACTACCACTCGACCAATGCAAAGTCGGCCGCCGTACCGGCTGCAAGTTCAGAGACGAACAAACCAACGTGATACACGACAGGCATATCCGCTATTCTGCCCTCTTCGTGTAACGCTCGCCTCTCACATATATCCCAGACTCATCGACCGGCATGTACTCGTTTAAAAAGCGTATATAGTAGATATACTCAGGAGTGAACTTATCAAGACGTACCACAAATTCATTACTTTCGAACCTTACACCTCCCCATGAAGAGGACGCTAGATAATTATACTGAATGGCATAAGGATGTAGTCTTAAGGATTGTGGCGTTATGATGATGCGAAACTGTGGAAGATAGGGCACCTCTTCCTTTGAAATAATAAAGGATTCACAATCGAACGGGTGCCGCGTAAAGCCTGAGCCAGTTATCCAAATCTCGCAAAGATATTGACTTTGACAAAATGTATCTTCAATACACGGGCTTTCGAATGTAAATGATACGCTATCCGACTCCGTCGTTTTCTGAACGAGTTGCATCTCAAGAAAGTAACCCACTATTTCATCACTCACATTTAGCACGACAAATGAACCCTCTTGCCGCCACGACCCGTAGCTTAGCTTCCAATTTTCTGGCGTATATATTTTGCTAGGAATGCGTCGCCTCTCTGATACTGTCGTCGACCTCAGGACATAGGACCCGTCTTCTTCTAAAATCAAAACACGTAATGAATCCTCGCTCACGTATGACCCTACAGGATCAGGGTACCTCGCATGAGCATGTATCGGCATAGAAAACAGCAGCATCACAATAGCCGCTGATGTGAACTTGACCATATGCTATTCAGGTTGTGATGACCAGTGCCAGCCTGGGTGAAGCGAACTTCGTTCTAGTGGCATGGAGCCTGGTATGGATTCCCAGAAAATCTGCATAGCCATTTGTCGGTGATACGAGAAATACTGTTAGGATTGTTCACCGTGAGACTGGATGGTGCAAAAGCATACTGCATTCTATAGGCAGCGACTTCACTTGCGACCGTATAGTCTTGATCTCTGTAACTAAGCTTAGAGCCAGGACCAGGAAAAAACATAGCTCCGCTTTTACTTCCTTCAGTAAGATATTGATATGCGTGAACCGCTTCATGAACGAGATGACCCCACGATGAGCCGAAGAGCGAAAGCTCAGGCCGGCCGTCAAGACGTTGTCTGCCCCGAACGTAGCCCTGCCCATCGATGGACATACGGAAGGTAAATACCATGTCGCGGGTCTCTCCCAGCTCCGTCAACATCCCAATCCCCGTTCTTAAGTTGTCTGCAATCGCGCCGTACTCAGCAGCTTCGCGGCTCGCGAGAGTAGCTAACGTACTGTTGCCGTCCTGCGCAGCCATCCGCTCCGCTTGATTACTCTGCATCTGCTTAAGTTCTGCGAATGCCGCTCGTTTTTGCATGAGATCCTTCGTCTTATCGGCAATCTGCTGGTCCCATGTAGACAGAAACTCTCTTCCATCGGGGTCCACGTAGCTTAAAGGATTGTTTGCCACGTAGTTATACGGACTGTACGACGGAAACTTACCGGCCAGCGGATCGACACTCGTCCACCGTCCGATATTCGGCATGTAGTAGCGCGCGCCGGCGTAGAGCATGCCGGTCTCGGCGTCGCGCTCGTGGCCGGTGAAGTTCTCCTTCGCCTTCGTGCCGGAGAGGTAGCTGCGGCCGGGCATTTCGAGGCCACACGAGGCCGAAGGCCGACTGACGGAGCGAAGCGGAGTAAAGGGGTACTAATCCCGTGTCTCGAGCACCGTGCCGCTACTGTTCACCACCACGCGTACGCTGCCAAGGCCGAAGGTCCCGATGTAGTCTAACGGGATGATCCTTGAGGTAGTAGCTCGCCGAGCCGGAGGTCGTCATGCGGCCGACTACTTCGCCCGAGGGCATGATGAAATTTACTCCGCTTCGCTTCGTCAATCTCCGTCCGGTCGATTTCAGGTCCCACCACCAGGCGTGGAGAAAACGCCCACCACATCACACTGAAGGGAGAACCGATGCACAAACGACTCGCCACGATGACCGAAGCCGACCACTCCTTACCTTAATCCCGTCCAGCCTCGCTGCGCGCCGACGAAGTGGTCGCCTTCGTCGGAATCAGTGGTCGAGATCAGCGGAATATACGATATCTGTCCCACGCGTTAAGCATCGCTGTCTGACTCAGCTACGTAAATGTAAAACATGGGCGTGCTACCAACTAACTCGTGCTCCCGAACGCTGCGATATCATGCAGATCGTCAACAAAGCGTCCACTTGATGCACTACGAAATAACGACCAGACAGTCCTGTTGCCCGATCATCTCCGCGTTGTGCTGCGGTCTGATTGATTCTCAACAGCCTGTCCGATCGTAATGAAGCAGCAGCTTGTTGTGCTCACCCACGCAGGAGTTTCTCCGCAAGCCAGGACACGACCTTTCACGGGGTCGATACACCGTGATACACGGTGCGCACACGTGAGTCCAGGTCGCCGGCAAATCATCCCTTTATAAACGAGAAAAGCCGCAAACCCTTACTCATAAGGATCTGCGGCTATCACGGGGTGGAGCTAAGGAGATTCGAACTCCTGACCTCTGCAGTGCGATTGCAGCGCTCTACCAACTGAGCTATAGCCCCGTATCGGCAACGCCGAACCGTATGTGTCGGCGTCATGTTCCAACAAAGATACGAGTCGGCGGAAAAGATGGCTATCCATCGCGCGCAAAGGTTTCGTTCATTCACATTTCACCCCGTACGCCGGGGCGCCGACGGTCGGAGGAAGAGACGCTGCTGAACAATTGCCGCACGGCTCGGTATCTTCCCCAGCCTTATCCACGACCAAATCTATCGGTTTTCGAATGAGCACCAACGCCCACCCCGATCCCTTTAATGCCAGGGATACGTTTGATACTGGATCCGGCAGCGCCTACCTCTACCGGCTCTCAAGCCTGACAAAGGCCGGTTACGACATTGACCGCCTCCCCTTCTCGATTCGCATTCTGCTCGAGGGGCTGCTGCGTAATTGCGACGGCATGGCGATTACGGAAGACGACATCAAGCGCCTCGCGTCGTACGACCCCAAGGCGCCGGCCAATGCCGAAATTCCGTTCATGCCGGCGCGCGTGCTGTTGCAGGACTTTACCGGCGTGCCTGCCGTTGTCGACCTCGCCGCCATGCGAAACGCCATGGCACGGCTGGGCGGCGATCCGGAGCAGATCAACCCGCGCGTCCCGGCCCACCTGATCATCGACCACTCGGTGCAGGTCGACCACTTCGGCACGCCCGAGGCGCTGCAGCTCAATGCGGATATCGAGTTCGATCGCAACCGTGAGCGCTACGAATTCCTTCGGTGGGGCCAGCAGGCATTCGAGAACTTCGGCGTCGTGCCACCCGCCAGCGGCATCTGCCACCAGGTAAACCTCGAGTACGTTGCCAAGACGGTATGG
>CBFGXY010000218.1:0-3832 GCA_965652945.1 uncultured bacterium | reverse complement strand
GAGTTCCGCGGCTGGAGGGAGACAGAATCACTGAGATCATCGAGAAACCGGAAGATCCTCCCAGTCGCTACTCAGTTACGGGGATATACTATTATGATGCAGGCGTTTACGACATCATAAACGATCTGAAACCGAGCGCGCGTGGCGAGTATGAGATCAGCGATGTGAGTAATGCATACATCCAACGAGGCTCACTGACCTATGGGATTCTGGACGGATGGTGGGGCGATGCGGGCACGATCGATGGATGGCATGAGGCAAATGAGCTCGCACGAAATCTGATTTATCCGGAAATCGATGCCGCTGAAAATGTCTGACAATAATGGCATGAACTGGGTCGACGGTGTGATAGACTCGTGCATCGTGAAGTCGCTCGATTCCTACTCGGACGAGAGAGGATGGCTTGCCGAGTTCTTCCGCCACGACGAACTCCCGGCTGACGTGCATCCTGTTATGGGATACGTATCAGCCACGCGGCCCGGAGTAGAAAGAGGACCTCACGAGCACCAATTCCAGACGGATCTGTTCGTATTCTTTCACGGGCAATTTCGACTGTACCTGTGGGACCCGAGGCCTGACTCGCCCACACGGAACGTCAGGCAGATCCTCGACGTCGGTCAGGATAATCCGAAAGTAGTCATCGTCCCGCCTGGAATCGTACATGGATATCGCAACGTCGGTCCGACTGACGCGTTTATCATTAATTGTCCCAACACCCTGTATGCGGGGGCGAACAGGTCCGGGCCTGTCGATGAGATTCGACACGAGAACAAACCCGACCATCCGTTCCAGATGATTTGATGAAACTACTACTCTTTGATATCGACGGTACGATGCTGCGCACACACGGCATCGGCCGCAGGTCCGTCGAACGTGCTCTCTCAGAAATCTGCGATCGACCTGTGGATTCTTCCGCGATCCAGTTCTCCGGAAAAACGGATCCTCAGATCATCCGCGAAGTCCTGGTGGCCAACGGCTTCAACGGTGCGTCTTTGAATGGACTGGTTGATGAATCATGCAGGCGGTACGCGGAATTAATGGAGCACGCCATCAGGCCCCATGGCGTTGAGGTCCTTCCGGGTGTTCGAAACCTGATTCATAACCTGAGTGCACGAGATGATGTGCAGCTGGCGCTATTAACCGGGAACCTCGAGCCGATGGCTTATCTCAAACTGGCCGCTGTCGACCTGGATCAATACTTCCCGTTCGGGGCCTTCGGAAGCGATAATCCGGACCGGTACAAGCTGCCGAATATTGCTGTGTCCCGAGCGGAGGCATATACCGGACAACGATTTGAAGGAAGTGATGTCGTCATCATCGGAGACACGGAGCACGATATCGGGTGTGGTCGCGAGATCGGCGCCTTCTCCGTGGCCGTCTGTACCGGGCGCTTCGACCGCGCATGTCTGAATGCCTTCGGCGCTGATATCCTGTTCGATCATCTGGAAGATTACAAGTCTTTCGTCGACTCGGTATTGATGTGATGGGTCAGCGAGGCAAGCGTCTCGTTAATCTGTAATCGCCCGGGGCCAACCTGATTGGCTCTCTGAGTCCACCGGCGGGCGATTTTCGCGCGTTTAGACACTCGAATACTAAACGGTAGTCGCCGTTGGTTTAATGACTCGCATGCCGCTCAAGCTGCTGATGCGTCTGATACTGAATAAACAAGGACCTACATGCTCCGATTGATCCTGTCCGTTTTTTCGATTCTCTTGATCCTTCAATCGGTCAGTGCCCAGCCACAACAGGGAATGCTGCCCACATTGATAAGTGGTCAGGTCGTGGAGGCCGATACCCAGTCTCCTCTTGCCGCGGCGACCGTAGCCGTATGGCGAGATGATAGCGAGGAATTGGCCACAGGAACGGTCACAACCGAAGACGGAAGGTTTCGAATAGAAGGACTTCTGCCCGGCGACTACTACGTGGTGATTAGTTTTGTCGGATATACAAATGCACGCATCGATGACGTTTCCCTTCGTCCCGGGAACCTCACCATCGATCTTGGGACGATCGCCCTCGAACCTGACGAGGTCCGCGTCGAAGGAGTCGAAGTAACTGCGGAACGGGACATCGTTTCAATCGAAATCGACCGTACGACCTACAACGTTCGAGACGATCCATCGACCGTGGGCGGAACGGTCACTGATGTACTCCAAAATATTCCGTCTGTCGAGGTCGATCTAGACGGCAACGTCAGCCTGCGGGGCAATCAGAACGTTGCGATCCACATGAACGGCAGGCCAGTGCCCGTTTCCGGCGACTTTCTCGCCGCTTTTCTAAGACAGATTCCGGCCGCCACCGTCGAACGGGTTGAGGTCATACCTAATCCCTCTGCACGCCACGACCCCGAAGGCATGTCCGGCATCATAAACATTATTACCCGGCAGGACATTGAGCGCGGTATTGGCGGTGGCATCAATATCGGCGCGGGCACAAACACATCCCTCAATGCTTCGGGTAACGTGTACTTCCAGCGCGGCCGCATCGAGTCGTTCCTGACGTATGGGTTCAATTACAATCAGCACGAGTCTACGGGCTTCAACTTTCGGGAGAATCGTTATACCGAGCCGTATACGTATCTGCTGCAGGATAATGAGGACGACGGCACCTTCGGCGGACACATGGTTAACGCCTCCGTAGATTATAAACTTTCAGACCGAAATCGACTGTCCCTGTCAGGATCCGTTGGCAGCCGGGCAGGTGAGAGCGACGGTTTCGTGCTCTATGACGAGCTCGACCCGAATCGTGAGACGACGTCCATGATCGAGCGCCTCACACAATCGGAGAATACCGGCCTCAATGGTGATGTTGCTCTTACCTTCCGCAATACGGTTGTCCCGTCTCGACACGAGTTTACGGCAGAGGCACGTTACAGTCACTTTGAGCGCGGCAACGATTCGCGGTTCATGCAGAACCTCCTGCTGGGGCCGTCTCCCGATTGGAACCGTGCGCCTGAACAAATAACCGAGCTGATTGACGCAAACGATCGCTATACCTTTCAGGTCGACTATTCCCGCCCTGTCGGCGAATTAATGCGGTTCGAGTTGGGTGGGAAGAGCGAGCTGCGCCGAGTAGACAACTCATTTTACTCAGAATCTCGCTCTGCGAGGGATCAACCGTTCCAGGTCGATGGACAATTGACTAACGACTTCTCTTTTGATGAACAGGTCCATGCCGTTTATGGAATCGCGAACCGATCGTTCGGGGCGTTTGAAGCCCAGGCGGGTGTTCGGCTCGAGCAGGCACTGACGGATTTTCAACTGGCCCGGTCGGGAGAATCGTTCGAAAATGACTACTTCAGCATTTTCCCGAGTGCGTTCCTTGCTTACTCCATCTCCGATGCACAGACTCTCCGTGCCTCCTACAGTAAGCGTATCAACCGGCCGCATACCTACGTACTGAATCCCTTTACGAGCTATGACGACCCGCTGAATCTTCGACGGGGGAATCCTTTCCTGTCGCCCGAATATACTCACGCGCTGGAGTTGTCTTACACGCGCTTCTCGAAGGCTACGACCCTTACCCTCACACCATACTATCGACGCACGGTCGATGTCATCCGCCAGTTCAAGGAGGTTGATGACGAGGGAGTTTCCGTCACCACGTTCCGAAATATGGCAACCAGCGACTCATACGGTGCCGAGGTGATCGCGTCCTTCCGGGTGCCCGACCTGTTCAATGCGTTCGCAAGTGTCAGCGCTTTCCAGGTCACAACCGACGGTACCAACGTGGGGTCCGACGTTAGCAGCGACGCATTCGGCTGGTCAGCACGAATGAACGCAACCGTGGAGGTGCGCCCGGGCTCGAGCATTCAGTTCTTCACCTTCTACCG
>CBFGXY010000217.1:0-3851 GCA_965652945.1 uncultured bacterium | reverse complement strand
CCTCATCCTGCATGCGTATCTGAAATGGGGCCGGAGCGCGCCGGAGCACCTGATCGGGGATTTCGTCTTTGCCGTCTGGGATCCCCGCACCAGGACCCTTTTCGCAGCACGCGACCACATCGGCGTACGTCCGCTGTACTATCACATCCGCGGAGAGGCGCTGTACTTCGGCTCCGAGATAAAAGCCATCCGCGCGGGTGTAGAGGCCAGGTTCGAGATAAATGAGGACTTTGTCGCGGAATATCTCACTAAAGAATTATTGAGCCCCGATGCGACGTTCTTCGCTCGCATACAGCGGTTACCGGCCGCCCATTCTCTGACGTTCCACATTGATGGGACGTATGAGGTTGAACGGTACTGGGAGCTCGACCCCGAGCGTGAGACCGTCTTTGCTTCCGATGAAGAATACGAAGAAGCCTTTCGGGAGCTCTTTAGTGAAACCGTTCGCTGTAGGATGCGGACAAATAATGACTTTGCCATCTTGCTGAGCGGGGGTTTGGATTCCTCATCGGTGGCGTGTGTAGCAAGGGATATCAACCAGCAAAATAATCTTGGGCCGATTTCTACCTATACCGCTCAGTTTGGATATGACAAAGCGGATGAATCCGAATACTTACAGGCGCTGAACGATCAGGGCGGATTTCTTATGCATGATGTAAATCTGCATGGAGTCGACCCCCTTGCCGAGATTGATAAAGCCATTTACCACCTCGACCAGCCGCCGTTAATGGGTAATGGTTATGTCCGCTATCATTGTCATAGGGGGATGGTCGCGGATGGTACGCGCGTACTGCTGGATGGATCAGAAGGAGATATTACTGTCTCCTATGGACTCGGTCGACTTGGTGAAATGGTTCTTGCGGGAGATTGGACAAATTTGGAGTATGAGGTCCAGGCGCTCTCTCGTACAACGGGTGCAAGTGTTTCGGGCATTTTCCGGCAGAACGTGAGCCACTTTCTGCCGGGCAGATTCTATCATCATCCGATCCGGTTTACACTCCGCGAGTCGGGGATCGCAGCGCGATTGCAGGGCTCTGCACGGGCCCGAATACTATACCGTGCAGCCGTTACCGCCGCAGCATCACGTATGCGCTCAAGGCGAGACAAACCCCCCCTGCCGGATATAAATCCATTAATGAGTATCGAGTTTGCCAGACAGACTCGAATTGCGGAACGACTTGCGGCGAGAACTAAGTCGATAGGATCGGATGTTTTTTCGGATCGGACAAGGCATTACCGGGGGATTCATGAGGACTCGCCAGCCATTTCAGCGATACGCGAAGAGGGCAATCATCTGGCAGCCTTCTCAGGAGGTGAAAGTAGACATCCCTTTTTCGACGTGCGTCTTATAGAACATTGTGTATCGCTTCCCTCAAATCAGAAGCTACGAGACGGATTCACACGTTCGATTCAACGTCGTGCTCTGGTCGACACGCTTCCCCCAAACATAAGTGCACGTATGTCCAAGGGGAATCTGAGTCAGAATTTTGTGAACATAATTAGGGCGGATTCAGGTGGAAAGATCAAGGATATGCTGCATGCCAATCGGCAAATACTGACATCGTATTTCAATCTTGAATACTTGCATCAAGCAACCTCGTCTGGCAACGTAATGCCACTCTGGACCGCGTTTACATTTTTGGAATGGCATCGCACCGTTTTCAACTCCGCGCCTGCAATCATTCCAGACGGAAATTCGACCGCGTCGGTCGAAGCAACGGTATCATATTGATGCCATTTTTCTCACTCATCCACCAATCATGGGAGGACATCATGTACGAACAATCGTACGAGGCACCTTCGCTGGAGAGGTACGGGTCCATTGAGGCTCTTACCGCTTTCAATGGCGAGTGTGTCGACATCATCCCGGGAAATGATAAAGGACTCGGTGGTCCAGTTGACCTGGACTGGCGATTCCTCTTCATTGCCTGCGATTTGCCAGACGGCGGTGACTTCGCCAGCGGTCTCTAAGATCCGCTAATGGCGGCGGCAGACCTCGGTTTGCCGTCGCCATATTTTTGTTCGAGATATGCATGACGGATATGCTTTCGGGCTCAGGATAAACGCCGATGTGTCGCTCCCAATTCTTCTACCAATAGAAGAGGATGGGCCGGCCGACGTTAAAGTGCGACAGAAGTCGTTGCCCGAGTTTCCCGAAGTTGAACCAGGCAAATACTACATCCTTCGCAGCGTTGCTGAAGATGGAATCCGGATCGCGACCTCAGGGCGCGGACGGTTTTTGATCCAAGACGGCAGGCGGATCTGGTATGATCCTGAGTCGGGAGTCAGCGGCGAATCCGCGATGTCGACCATGCTCCCGATGTGCCTGGGAGTGGTGATGCACCAGCGAAATATTCTGACTCTGCACGCAAGCGCCGTCCGAATTGGTGACGTCGCGGTCGGAATTGTCGCGCACAAAGGCACGGGAAAATCGACCACCTGTGCCAACCTGCATGCGCGGGGCTATCCTGTGGTGACGGACGATATCCTGGCGCTCGAACCGCGTGACGAATCGGGATTCTGGGCCATCCCGGCGTTTCCTACCATCAAAATGCGGCCCGACGCCGTTCCGTCGCTGGGAATTACGGCAGAAGATCTGCCTCGCATAGACCCCTCATACGAGAGACGGAAACTGGATGCGAGTGCGACATTCTCGCAGGAAAAAGTGCGGCTGGCCCGGATCTATGTGCTTCAGGACGGCCCTGAGGTTTCCATCGATCCGTTGCGCGGAATCCCGGCACTTATGGAGCTGCTCACGCACTCCTACATCGTGCGTCTGCTGGGGCAACATGCCGCAGGCCCCGACCATTTGCAAGAGTGCAAACGCATCGTAGATCAGGTGGGCGTGCACCGGGCGAGCAGCCCGCGTGGACTGGAGAATATCCCCACCCTGCTCGACCTCATCGAAGAGGACGTGCGACAGGAAGCTAACGTCGAGCCGAGTCTTCGGCCTACCGGCTCGTAACCGTTCCGATTACACGTAAGCTTATCTCGGCAGTTGCGGATAAGTAACCAGCGGAAACTCTCCCGTAAGCGACTCTAGGAAGGCTACCATCTGGGAGATTTCCTCCTCATTGAATTGCCGTCCCAGCTGGGCCGAGCCCATCACAGAAACAGCCTCTTCGAGTGTGGCCGCGGAGCCATCATGGAAGTAGGGATAGGTAAGCGCCACGTTCCGCAAAGGTGCAATCCGAAATACGTAGCGATCCGATTCCTCACCGGTGACTTCCGTCCGACCCGGATCGCCGCTGCCTTCGGCATGTGAGAAACGAGCAAAGCCCTGACCGCCAAGCAGGACGCCGTTATGGCAACCGGCACAGCCCGCGGAGGTGAACAAGTTCAATCCGGCAATCTGCTCCTCAGTCAGCGCGCTGGCATCTCCTTCAAGATAGCGGTCGAACGGAGAACCCGGCGTAATAAGCGTCCGCTCGAACGTCGCGATAGCCTTTACGATATTGTCGAACGTAATCGGGTCGCCCTCCGCCTCAGGGAAAGCCGCCTCGAAGTAAGGCAGATACCCCGTCTCACGAAGTCTCTCTTCGGCTTCTTCCGGCGTCAGATCCATCTCCACGTGTGCCTGGATGGGACCCATGGCCTGTTCTTCCAGCGTCTCGGCGCGTCCATCCCAGAACTGCGAGCCGAGGAACGCGGCATTATAAACGGTCGGACTCGTGCGCGTACCGACCCGCCCCGCCTCGCCCACGGCCAGAGGCAGGTGATCTACCCCCGCGGCGCCCACCACGTGACAGGTATTACAGGAAATGATGCCCGATCGCGAGAGCTTCTGCTCGAAAAAGAGCATGTGGCCCAGTTCGATCTTCTCGTCTGTGATGGGATTGTCTTCCGGCGCC
>CBFGXY010000216.1:0-3898 GCA_965652945.1 uncultured bacterium | reverse complement strand
GGAGCCGGGAGAGAGCATCTCGATCGTGTTGGCTGAGGTGATCGGAGGCGCTGACTATGCGGATGTAATCGCCTTACCGGACCGCACGCCGCAGGCAAGCGTGGTCGCAGGCACCAGCTCGAGAAGATTTCTGGAGAACGCTAATCGGGCCGCATTCGTCTACCAGAACGACTATCAGATGCCCAAGCCACCGCCCGCGCCGCCGGTTGAGGTGAAGTTATACGACGATCCGGGCGTCATTGCCAACGTAGTATCGTGGTCGGACGAGTATGACACCTGGCGTGACCCGGATTATGTCGGATCCGAAGCAGAGGATCTTGCGGGCTACAGGCTCTATCGGTCAAACTACCTGCCGTTCGGTCCGTGGGAGCTTGTCGTGGATGTACCTCGAGGAAGTCCTGACTTTTATGACGCCGGAGGGGGCGCATACTCACTGATCGACTCGACCGTGGCTCAAGGGTTCAGCTACTACTATGCGCTAACAGCCTACGATACGGGCCACGACACCTGGCCCGTCAATCCATCGGTCGGACGTGTGCCTTCGCTCGAATCGAGTCTGTTCGCTAATCGTACGCTCGAACCATTCGCTGCGACCATCCCGGCTGCGAGCGCACTCGACGATGTCCTGGTCGTGCCTAATCCCTTTATCGCACGCAGCGGGTTCGTCAACCCCGGCGATGCCGACGTCATCCAGTTCGTCAATATCCCAAGCCCCGCGACGGTCCGCATCTACACGATGCGTGGCAACCTCGTCAAGACAATCGAGCATGATGACGGCAGCGGCATCACATTCTGGGATCAGGTGACCGACTATGGGCAGTTTGTAGAGAGCGGCGTCTACATCTATCACGTGGAGACCCCCGAAGGCCATAGCACCACGGGCAAATTCGCCATCATCCGATGAGGTGCGCCGTTATGCATATCTCGGCAGCGTTGAGGAAGGCCCCGTTCGGGCTCCTGATGTTGGCGTGTCTCGCCGGTTCACGCCCCGCAATTGCACAGCTTACCGACGACTTTTCCAAGGTCGGGGCAACCGGACTGGTGATTCTCGAACTTCCCGTAACCCCTCGTACTGCCGCGCTGGGCGACTCTCCCACCGCGGATGGACTCGTCAGTGCCGAGGCCCTCTTCAACAATCCGGCGGTTCTCGGTTTTGCCTCGCGCCGCCATTTCGTTCAGGCGGGGCATACGAACTGGATCGTCGACACCAATATCCAGACTTTTGGATATGCCTTCAGCCTTGGAAATCTCGGCACGATCGGCATCAGCATGATGCGATTCGACATGGGTACCATGCAAGGGACGGAGAATGCCGGTGGCAGCGGTGGATTCATCCGCACGAACGAATTCTCAGCAGCAAGCACTGCATACGGCCTGACCTACGCGCGCCGGCTTACCGACCGCTTTTCCTTCGGAGGAACCGTTCGATACGCGACGGAGACCATCGCCGAGTACGATGTCTCGAGCGTCGTTCTGGATTTTGGAATGCTCTACTATACCGGTTTCCGATCACTTCGGCTGGCGGGCCTCGTTCAGAATTTCGGAACGGAAGGTCAGTACTTGAATGATCCGTTCAAGATGCCGATCACGTTTCGGTTCGGCAGTGCGATGGAGATCATTGGGGAGGTAGGCTCACCCGGTCGAGTGACGGCGATCGTTGAGGCCATCCACACGAACAATAGTCCGGAACGGCTTCATGCCGCGCTCGAGGTGGCACCGATTGCTGAACTGATGCTCCGCGGCGGCTTTAAGATCGGCTATGATGAGGAGGTCTGGTCGATGGGTGTGGGGCTGGATGTACCGGGCCGACACGATCTGGGCATCGACTTCGTCTACGGGCTGCATGGCCGACTCGGTAACTCGATTGGATTTTCCTTGCGAGGTGGCCTCTGATGCGTGTCAGCTACCTGCTCACGATTATTTTTCTGTGGATGGGTTGGGGTGTGGAGGCACACGCTCAGGTCTCACCACATCGGCTCGATGTGTCCGGCTCCTATATTTTTGCAGGCTCGATGCACGATGGCGTCACGAACTCATCAGGCCCCGGGATCGCAGTCGCACTCGATTTTCGTCCAGCGAGATTCCTGGGAGTTGCATTCGGCGTGCAACTGCACCGGATGGGTATCGATCAGGATCAGCCAATCGATCGATGGGACTGGGGGTACTGGGAGCTTGAGTGGCAGAATCAGTCGGACATTCTCCTGCGGTCGCCCGACTACAGCGCCGAGCAGATACCGGTGCAGAATGTGACGATGATCAGTGGCGGTATCATGCCATCGATTGGCTTCGGAAGCGGGCGCATAGAAGCGCGCCTGGCTGCCGGACCCTCAATCACGTACTTCGCCCGAAGTCTGTATCTGGATGAGCATTGGTCCCGGTACTATCCGGAAGCCGATCATACCTTCGAAATGTCATTTCGGAATTATGCCGAGGACAAGACCGGTTACGAAATGGGCATCGATGCGCGCATATCGGCGGACTACCGCATATCATCGCTACTCGGGATCAGCACCGGGGTTCAGTACCGCAGACTGCTGAACATCGATACCGAACGTTTGCCATTGAACGATCTGGTCGCCGTGCAGGTCGCCCTGGCATTTCGATATTGATGCGACATGCGACTTAAACTCATCATAGCATCAGTTTTTGTCCTTGCAGTCGGCACGACCGGGCGGGCGAATGCGCAGGACTTCGAAGATCGATTCTCAGTCTCGATCGATGCTCAGGCCGTGATTCCGGTCTTTGGACTCGCGGATCGCTTTGATCCGTTTCCCACGGTCTCCCTCGGTATCGGACGAAGAACGAACGCCAACACGCTCTGGGAGGTGCGCCTCCAGCGCTACAAATTCCCCCGGGCCGACCAGATTTCACTGTTGCCGGATTCCACGCGGTCCCCGGCCGTAGCAGACAGCCTTGAATTGTCGCTCGAGATCATAGGCGGCGGACTTTTCATGCACCGATACTTTAACGATAGCGGCCGGATTCGGCCATTCGCCGTGATCGGCGGCGGCTTTTATTACTGGACCGATATTCGAGGAGCATTCGAGGATGAACATCTGCTGATCGAACGATCGAAACGATCTCAATGGAGTGGAGGCGCTCATGCGGGGCTCGGCTCGGAATACTTCTTCACTGATAGATTCGCTCTTCAAGCCGTAATCGATTACACGATTATGTTTGGCGAATTGTGGCCGACGCTGGCACTCGGACTGGAGAACGTTTCGACTTTCCAGTTCGCAAGTGGTCGGCTCGGTTTGAGGTACTATTTTTGACGAACAGGTCCGCCGATTCCTCGTGCCCGGTGTTAGGCAGAATGTATGTTGGTTCATCCTCATTCGAGCGTCACGCCACTCAGGGTCCTGCGCTCCGACCATGCTTGGCTTCGGACCCCATACGGCCTGTGGTCCTCGGGTCGGGTTCTTCCGTTACGCATTGATTCGACACTTCATTCGCCACCGTTTCACGTCGGCTAATTCATTCGCAACATGCCCACCCGCATCCTGTCTCTGATCCTGTTACTGGTTTCGCTCGCATCCACAGGATGCGATTCTCCGGCCAATAGTACGGCGAATGTTTCGGAGACAGCGACGGTCGATATTCCACCACAGGATGCACGGTTTCTGTGGTATGATGCGACGGCCAACTTTAAACGTCTCGGAACGGCCGCGGGCGTAGCCGATGCGGTCGCGCTGACGGATTCTGCAGGGTTCACCGACATTGTTCTGGATGTCAAACCGCTCAGTGGAGAGACGCTCTATGACAGCGAATTTGCACCGAGACTGCGCACATGGGACGGCTTCACACGCGACGACGACTTTGATTTCGTCGACGTGGTGATGCAAGAAGCACGTCGGCGAGGCCTTCGCGTTCACCTCGCCCTGAACGTCTTTGCGGAAGG
>CBFGXY010000215.1:0-3909 GCA_965652945.1 uncultured bacterium | reverse complement strand
GCCGCAGGGCCAGCCGATCGAGGCGGTGCTCATCGACAGTCTGAGCCTACAGCCCGGCACCGGCGACACCGGATTTTTGTATCTCGTAGACGTTGCGGTAGAATGGCTGGAGGGCGAAGTTGATGATTCGTCGTATGTACGGCTTCAACTGCGTCCCGAATCCGATTTCGAATCTCTTGTAATCGACCTTTTTTTACGGTCGGATGAGGTGTCCATGGAGGATCAGATCGAACGACCGGTGCCGGGCCGGCGGCAGTGGAACGGCGTGTATGCAGTCCGGGTGGATGGGCCCGATGCTCCGTTTCCGGAGCACCGCCTCCGCATCAGTCTGATCCGAAGTGGATCGGATTACGCTCGATTCGCGCTAAGTGCGGATGCCGCGGATCGCCGAGAGCCCGTGGGAAATATCGAAGGTGGACTCGGTATCTTCACCGCCATATCGATCGACTCGATGCATGTTACGGTCGGAGGCTGAGGTGTCGCCTTTCAGCCGTGTAATTGCGCTGTATTTGGCTCACACATAGGATTTCCAGACTGATTATCCGACCGGCAAAGTTATCTTCAAATATAAAGGTCCGATTAGAATACGTTCAGGCACCTGTCCGAAGGGCGTAATTATGAGCCGACTAAACTAAAGCGTCGTCATGGCTGAGATCGCTGAACTCAAAGCCGGAACCGTAACTCGAATTGCCCGCCAGGTCAAGAAGCAAGAGCGCGTTTCGATATTTCTGGATGGCTCGTTCGCATTTGGTATTCACCAGGACGTCTTGCTTGATTTCGAAGTGGGTAAGGGCGTGCAACTCGATGTGCCTACTCAGCGGAAGATGATTGCGGCGGATGAGCGACTGCGCGCGCTCGGGCGAGCCTTTGAGCTCCTCGCTTACAGAAACCGAAGTGGATTCGAACTCAGGCAACGTCTTCGGCGGGCGGAGTATTCTGATCCGGCAATCGATGGTGCACTGGATCGCCTGGCGGAGCTGAACCTGATCGATGATCGGCGCTTCGCCGAGACATATGCAGAGGCGCGGTTCAGTCACAAGGGCTACGGCCCGCACCGGATCGCCATGGAACTCCGCATGCGCGGCATCGACCGCGATATCATCGATGCGGTGATCGCAGAGAGACTCTCAGACGGTGAGGCCCAGCTTGAACGGGCGCGCGCCTTCGCTGAGAAACGCCTGGGTCGCATCCGGCGGGAGACAGATCCCCGAAAACAGCGACAACGTTTATACAATGCGCTTCTTCGTCGAGGATACGATTCCGAAATCATATCGCACGTAATCGAGGAGTTTAATGGCCGATAGAATAGCCCACGCCGTACGAGAGACGGACTGTTGTCAGTCCCGGCCAATAGATTCGATTTTTGCCAGGGCTGGATTTAATGGTCGTATCTTCGTTGCGCGTGCACATTTATGATGCCCCATCTTCCGAAGGATCCGGTAATGCCGTTTCGATCATCATATAGAAGCCACATAGACACCGGCCGTCCCCGACCCCAATCGGGAATCGGAGAGCGTGTTTTTCGACTTTTCATGGGTGCCGCCGTCATTGGTGTCGTCCTGTGGCTGATCTGGTACTTCTCGAGCCTGGTCGTGTATCTGGTGATCGGTATTCTGATCGCCTACATATTGAAACCGCTGGTCGACCGCATCCAGAGCCTCGGTGTGGGCCGGGTGATGGCGGTCCTCATCACACTGGTCGTCGTGATGGGCACCATCATCATGCTGGCCACACACATGGCGCCCTCGGCCATTCGGCAGCTGTCCGATCTGTCTCAGCAGGTCACTCTGAGTACGGTTGCACAGGTAGCGAGCGCCCTCGAAACCTGGCTGGATCGTTTCTTGCCGATACCCGAAGGCACTATCATGGATACGATCGGGCGCGCCGGCGATACACTCTTCCAGGAAGAGCGCATTACGGCAACGGTTGGCTCTCTCGTGTCGCTTTTTACCGATCTGTTCTACGCCGTGCTCGTGATTCCCTTCGTCACGTTTTTCTTTATGAAGGACGGCACGAGGATTCGGCACGCTGCGTTTCGTCTGGTTCCGAACCGCTATTTTGAGATCGCGATCAGTATCACCGACAAGATCGAATCCATTCTGGGACGGTATTTCCGCGGATTGCTGCTCCAATGTGCGGCTGTGGCAGTCGTGGCCTCGGTGCTGTTGTCATTTGTCGGACTGAGGTACAGCGTTGCGGTGGGGGTGTTCACTGGCCTGGCGAACACGATCCCATACTTCGGGCCCACGCTGGGTTTTGTAGCCGGGACGCTTGTGGGCATCGCTCAGACCGGCGACTTTTCGATCGTGCCGGGCGTGCTCATTGCAATGGCCCTCACGCAGATAACAGATAATGTCTTCTTTCAGCCGTATATATTCTCCCGTGTGGCCCGTACGCATCCACTGGTGATACTCTTCGTCGTTCTGGTGGGAGCGCAGCTTGCAGGAATCCTGGGGATGCTCATTGCCATTCCCCTGGCGACGGTCATACGTGTGGCCATGCAGCAAATCGTTTGGAGCTTCCGAAATTACCGTACGCTGCAGCACGACTGATGCGACTCCGGCTTTCGAATCTCATACCGGCACTTCAGACTCCGCTACTCATAGCCGGTGCAGTGGGATTCTTCGTCTATGTCGTCTTGTTTCCGAGGATTCACCCCGACGCCGCTATCCAGCCGTCAATGACTTCGGATGAGGTACGACGGACTGCCGACGCCTACCTCGAATCAATAGGTCTCGATGGGCGGCAGTTCGACGCGACCATATCGCTTCGCCGCAGTCAGGAACTCCTGAATCACCTTCAAGCGGAGTTTGGCCTGCCGGCCACTCGTCGGTATCTTCAGGCGAATGCGATCGGACCGCTGCCGGTCTATTACCACCGGGTGATTTATCTGGAGCGGGGTGAAGCCTCGACGGATATTTCGCGATGGGCGAAGGTCGACCTCCTGACAGATGGTCGCATCGTTGCCGTGGAGACACCGGGCGTAACCGAACGGACGCGCGATGTTCAGGCGCTCGAGAGCATCGGATGGGGGGCGACGGGGCCAGATGATGGCGCAACGTCCTCTCTAGATATCGCCGAGGATGATATTCGGACGTTCGAACGCCTCGCAATGTATCATCTTTCGCGATCCGCCTGGAGCGAGCTCGCCGTTTCGGTGGATTCGGTCTGGACGATCGACGGAGATACTGGTCCGGGGGCGCGGATTATCTTTCGATCCGACACGCTCGTAACCGGCAGCGCGCCGCAGATACGACTCGAGGTTGGAACGAGTGGTGAGCTACGCGAAATGCGTGTCCTGGGCTTTCGCCCCGATGAAGAGGAGTCGCGCGGAGGTGTCAGTATTTCGTTCGGCGACTCAGATGAAGGGCCCTTGGCGGTAGTCAAGTTCATTGCACATATCGCGCTCTTCATTCTGCTTCTGGTGCTCTTCTTCCGTCGCCTTGATGCCCGTCTCGTAGATCTGCGTGGAGCCTTTCGAGACAGTTTTTTCGGCGGCATTCTTGGCCTGATTTCAGCGCTGCTCCTCATTGGATACAATGTTGGTGTCGAGGCTGGATTTGGAGGCATTCCTCTGTTGGTAGGGTTGGTGATCTCTCTGCTTGTAGCGGCCATGACGCTGGCGGTTACGTTCGTCGCTTCGGCCGTCGGAGATTCGTATGCGCGAGAGACATGGCCTGAATCTATTCGCCCTCTCGACCTCGTGCGGCAGTTGTCGATCATCAATCAACCGATCGGACTGTCCCTCATTCATGGTATCGCCGCTGCGGGTGTGATGATCGCAATCGGTGTACTGGTGCTATACCTGCCGGGAGCAAGCATCGGCCTGGGAAGCGATTTTCCGGCGGCTTCGTCCTGGCGTCCCGTGCTGAGCAGTTTTACGGATCAAGGCTGGTTAGCGCTTTATCT
>CBFGXY010000214.1:0-3916 GCA_965652945.1 uncultured bacterium | reverse complement strand
CCTTCATGATGGACCGGCACGACACTGTCGGCCAGGACCTGGTCAATCACTGCGTGAATGACATCGCCGTATGTGGTGCCGTTCCGCTCTATTTCCTCGATTACTTTGCCGTCGCACGACTTGAACCCGAATCCGCAGAATCACTGATCCGAGGATTCACAAAGGCGTGTATTGAAAATGAATGTGCGCTCATTGGAGGGGAAACGGCGGAGATGCCGGATATGTATGCCGAAGGGGAGTACGACCTCGCAGGCACTATTGTCGGTGTGGTCGAGAAGGATAAGATCATCGATGGGTCGGCGATCGAGGAAGGGGACGTTCTGATAGCACTACCCTCGACGGGTCTGCATACCAACGGCTACTCCCTTGCGCGGAAGGTGCTTTTCGATCACCATCAGCCTACCGACCGATTAGACGAACTGGGTGGCGCGCGACTAGGGGATGTTCTCCTCGAAGTTCATCGTTCCTATCTGAAAGCCATCCGGGCACTGATAGAGGCTGGACTCGGTCGGGGATTCGTTCACGTGACGGGAGGTGGTCTGCCTGGAAACCTGCCTCGGGTGCTTCCTCGTGGGCTCAGCGCAGAGGTGGACTATGAGAGTTGGAACCGTCCTCCAATTTTCAATCTCATCCAGAATCTGGGAGGCGTCCCCGAAGATGACATGCGCAGGACGTTCAACCTTGGTGTCGGGCTCGTCGCCGTTGTACCGGAAGCTCGACAAGAGGAAGCACTCAACATTCTCTATGATATGAATGAGGAGCCATTCACGATTGGAAAAGTAAAAGCAATGAAATCACTCGATCAGTAAGAGTGGGGGAACGTCAAACTTAAGCTGAGAGCTAAAATACCATAATGATTTCGCTTGCCGTCATTTTAGTGCTGAGTTATCTCGTGGGCTCGATTCCGGGAAGTATCTGGGTCGGGAAATTGCTCCACGGAGTTGATGTACGTGAGCATGGCAGCGGTAATCCGGGGGCTACGAATGTGTTTCGTGTCCTCGGTTGGAAATCGGGGGTCCTGTGCAGCCTTATTGATATCGGGAAAGGACTGTTTGCCGCAGGTGTAATAGCCACGATCCGATTAGATGCGTTACCGATCGGTATTGAGGCATGGCAGACCGATACCATGGTGCGTCTGCTTGCGGGTATAGCCGCAGTAGCCGGGCACATGTTTCCGATCTGGGCTCGCTTCCATGGAGGCAAAGGTGTCAATACCTCGGCCGGCGTGTTGTTCGCTCTGACACCGGTCTCGATGTTGATCACACTGGTGGCGTTCCTCGTTGTTCTGTTCTCCTCACGGTACGTGTCCCTCGCCTCCCTTAGTGCAGCGGTTGTTTTCCCATCCACGGTGGCGATTCGTCGTTACGTTTTCGGAATCGAACTGGACCCGAGCCTTTTCTTCCTCAGTCTCATCATGGCAATCGCGATATTCGTCGCGCACAGACCCAATATCAAGCGGCTTTTGAATGGCACCGAGAATCGAGTCCGGAGCTTTAAGCCCTCGAAAGGGTTGATTGGTCGAGGAGAGATTCCGCATTCCTAACCTCGAACGGCGGACTGCTTATCGGGACCTTTTCAATATCCATTACTCGTCGTGAAGCGACGTATCGCGGTATTCGGAGCAGGGAGCTGGGGAACGGCACTGGCCATTCTGCTGGCAAACAAGGGCCATGCAGTGGGCCTGTGGGCGCGCCGAAGTGAGATGGCCCGGGAGCTGGAGGTGAGTCGGCGAAATGAGGCCTACCTGCCGGGCGTGGTACTTCCCGATCGGCTGGAGATTACCTCTGATGCCGAGTCGCTGGCGGAAAGCAGCGACATGTGGGTATTCGCAACCCCTTCGCATGCCGTGAGGTCGGTGGCCGGAAGCGTTTCCCATCTGACGCACGATCAGTTACGCATCGTATCGCTCGCGAAGGGAATCGAGAACGAAACACTCCTCACAACCTCCCACGTTCTTGACGAGGCACTGTCCAATGTGCCCATCGAACATATCGGGGTACTCTACGGACCGAGTCATGCGGAGGAAGTCGCCGCGTCTAAGCCGACAACGGTCGTTGCGGCCGCTCATTCTGATAAGGTCGCCCATGAAATCCAGGACGCCTTCATGACGAAGCGGCTGCGCGTCTACGTCAACCGCGATATAACGGGTGTAGAGATCGGCGGCTCGGTTAAGAACGTCCTGGCAATTGCGACCGGAATATCAGAAGGCCTGGGATATGGCGACAATACGAAGGCGGCTATTGTCACTCGTGGGCTGGCAGAGATGCGACGACTGGGACTGGCGATGGGCGCGGAAGCCTCGACCTTCAGCGGACTGGCGGGGATCGGCGACCTGGTCGTAACCTGCATGAGCAACCTCAGTCGCAACAAGAGATTTGGCGAGATGATCGGTCAAGGAATGACCACGGAGGAAGCGATTAACTCGATGACCATGGTCGCCGAGGGTGTCCGCACAACGCGCTCCGTGCATGAACTCGCCGGCCGGTATCAGATCGAACTTCCCATCACTGAAGCCGTTTATAAGGTTCTTTTTGAAGCAAAGCGTCCACAGTCCACTGTTGACTACCTGATGAACAGGGAGGCGAAGCACGAGAACTGGTTGCCGGACGTGCTGCTGGGATAATCGCACGCCGCAACGGTCATGACACTCCAGGAACTTAGTCGACTCGCATCGTCGGGCGAGGGCCCTTTCCTTGAGTTCAAGAAAAAGGTCCCCAGACCCGAACGCATCGCGAAGGAGATTATCGCATTTGCCAATACCCGCGGCGGGAGGCTTCTTCTCGGAGTAGATGACGACGGCAGCGTGACTGGCCTCCGGGACGCGGGTGAGGAGGAGTTCTCTTTGCATTCGGCCCTCGGTGCATTCTGCGATCCCCCCGTTCATTTCGATGTCTTCAGGGTGGAAGTGGCTCACCGACGCGATGCCGTCGTTGTGCAAGTACCCGAGAGTGCTACAAAACCGCACTATCTGGTCACGGAGAATGGAAAAGGTCCGGAGCGCGTACCGTACGTGCGCGTTGAGGATCGGAGCATCGAGGCCAGCGTCGAACGGATCGAGCTGATGAAGACCAGCAGAGCCGAGCCCGTCCGGTTTGAGTTCGGCGAGAACGAACGCCTCTTGATGCGCTATCTGGATGAGTACGGACGCATCACCGTTTCTGAATTCGCCATGGCTGCGAACATATCAGAAGTCGTGGCTTCTGAAACGCTGGTCACCCTTACGCGCGCCAACGTGCTGATCATCCATCCTGGAAAAGACGGCGACTTCTTCACCCACGCCTACGATCACCTCTCCTGATCGCAGCGCGTGCTCTGACGTGCCGACCAGCTTCCTGCTCCGAAAGCCTCGACTTCCGCTCGGCGTTTGTGTCTTTCGAAAATAGTATATTTTATCGTCAATTAGCACCTAAAACCGTTATTGCGGTTGCATATGCCCGTCGTAGAAACAGTTTCACTGCACGAAACAACGCGTGAACGGTATCTGAATTACGCATTGTCCGTTATTACCAGCCGGGCATTGCCGGATATCAGAGATGGTCTCAAGCCGGTGCAGAGACGCATCCTCTATGCCATGTACAACAACCTCCGGTTGCTGCCGGATGGGCGTTTTCGGAAGAGTGCGACGGTGGTGGGCGAGGTCATGGGTAAGTACCATCCGCACGGCGACTCCGCGATCTACGATGCAATGGTACGGATGGCGCAGGATTTCTCGCTTCGAAATCCGCTGGTCGATGGCCACGGCAATTTCGGTTCAATCGACGGCGACCGAGCCGCTGCGATGCGATACACGGAAGCCCGACTACAACCTCTGGCCATCCAGATGCTCGATGAGATCCGGAAACAGACGGTAGACTTTCGGCCCAACTTCGACGGCACATTGCACGAGCCCGTGGTCTTGCCGTCAAGGGTCCCAAAC
>CBFGXY010000213.1:0-3922 GCA_965652945.1 uncultured bacterium | reverse complement strand
CATCGCCTTACGGAAACGCCCCGAACGTTTTTCCGTCATGCAGCCGCAACGGTAGCCACGTGCAACGACTGCCACGTACCGCAGGACAATATCTTCCGGCATTACTATTTCAAAGCCACTGACGGGCTCTATCACTCCACGATTTTTACTCTGAGAGCAGAGCCGCAGGTCATTCGTATTCGGGAGCCGGGAAAGCGCGTGGTGCAGGAGAATTGTGTTCGGTGTCATATCGACACGATCCACATTACGAACCTTGCCCATGTTCGTGGGGATGATGCGACCCATCAGGAAGGTCTTCAGTGCATCGATTGCCATCGAGCAACGCCTCACGGTGAGGTAAACAGTCTGTCAGCCGTTCCTTATGAGCACGTCCCGATTCCGGGTAATCCCATCCCGGAATGGATGCGCCCCTGGCTCCAACGGTCCGCTCCATCCCCCACTCAATCCGACTGACACTCAACAGAAATGGCTAGAATCTCGGACATCGTTTCGCAGAAACCATGGGTTGGATGGCTTCTGTTTCTGGGCACGTTACTGATCGTGTTCCTGGTAGGTCTTCTGGGCGCTTCAATTATTGAGCGACGTACGGAGGCCCAGTTCATTTCCGGCGTTCAGTTCGACCCCCTTCCAGAGTTCGAGCCGCGCAATGCGGTCTGGGGAAGGCAGTTCCCTCGGCAGTACGAGAGCTACGCCCGCACTGCCGACACGTCGTTCGTGTCGAAGTATGCCGGTGCTCGAAATGAGGACGAGTTGGAGAATCACCCTGAGATGGTTGTTCTCTGGGCCGGTTACGCGTTTTCTCGTGATTACACCGAAGCACGTGGACATTACTGGGCGATTTACGACATCAACGCTTCTCTCAGAACCGATGTACCACAGCCCGCTACCTGCTGGACATGTAAGAGTCCGGATGTGCCGCGCCTGATGCATGAGATGGGTGTCGAGGAGTTTTATGCAGCGTCCTGGCAAGATCTCGGCCATGAGGTGGTAAATCCGATCGGTTGTCAGGACTGCCATGATCCGACAACGATGAATCTCCGGATCACGCGACCGGCTCTGGTCGAAGCCATGCGGCGGCGAGGGGAGGACATCGAGCGGGCTACACATCAAGAGATGCGATCCCTGGTTTGTGCCCAGTGCCACGTAGAGTACTACTTCCAGCCCGAAACGAACTATCTCACCTTCCCCTGGGATCAGGGGTTCAATGTCGAAGAGGTCGAGGCGACTCTCGACGAGCGTGGCCATACGGACTGGGTCCACGCGTTGAGCCGGGCTCCCATGATCAAGGCCCAGCATCCGGATTACGAACTTTACCGCACCGGCATTCATGCATACCGGGACGTATCATGTGCCGATTGTCATATGCCGTACCGAAGAGAGGGCGGGGTGAAGTTCACAAACCACCATATCCAGAGTCCTCTCAATGACGTGGCCGGTTCGTGTCTGGTTTGCCATGGCGGAAGTGAGGAGGAACTGATTTCACGAGTCTACGAGAAACAGGACAAGGTCGTGGAACTCCGCCGACGCGCCGAAAGGATCCTTGCCCAGGCGCACATAGAGGCGAAGGCTGCCTGGGATGCAGGAGCATCTGAAGCACAGATGGAGCCGGTCCTTCAGAAAATTCGGGCCGCCCAATGGAGATGGGACTGGATTGCGGCATCACATGGCGCAGCGTTTCATGCTCCCGAAGAATCCGGCAGAGTACTCGGTGCGGCGATCGATATCGGCGCCGATGCTCGAATCGATCTCGCACGTATCCTCGCCGATCTGGGCGTGGATCAACCCGTGCCACTGCCCGATATGGAAAGCAAGGCGGCGCTCCAGGCGTATATCGGTCTGGATATGGATCAGTTGGAGGAAAATAAACTGGAAACCATCCGGAATGTAATCTCCTCATGGGACGAGCAGGCACGGCGAACACGAGACGCTCGGGACCACATTCCGACATTAACCGAGGGACGATGATGTTGTGGGCGTGGGATAAAGTTGTGTCTGGAATAAAAAACTATCACCTATAACTACAAGGGCCCCACATCAAGCCGACGAGTCGCACCGCTGCCGACAGGAATAAATGCAGATTTATTGAAGTAGGCGCGTAACTCCTCGATAGAGTCCCCGTAGCGTTCCATCAGATCATCGGAAGACGGCACGATTCAGATCACCAGAGGAAATTGCGCTATGAAAACCACACGATTCTTCGCTTCGGCCGTCTTGATCGCCTTGTTCGTCATTCCTGCTTCGGCTCAAGAGCACGAGACACTTGACGAACGTTCAGAGAACTTCTGGCGATTAATGGAATTGCAAGTTTCGCAATCATTCGATTCGGAACTCGAAAACATTAAGATCACCCAGCTTGAGAACATCGTCCGGATGGGTGCTCTGTATCGGCATAAGGTGAACTTCAGTGACAGCGTCCCGGCCATCATCAATTACTATAAAGGATGCGCTGATGAGTACGGCCGCGCACTTGCCATTGCGGCACTTCAGTCCATTGATTCGGTGGAGGGCCGGTCCTATCTCCGGAAGAGAATCAATAACGATGAGCTCGAATCCGCCCGATCTGTCATGGTTGCGATCCTGAGCGCCTACACTTCCAGCGATCCGGTAGCCGTTAGATAGTCCGAATCCCAACTTCTTATAGTACACGATCCCATCGGCAACAAGTCGGTGGGATTTTTTATTTGAGAAGCTCGATCGCCTTCGTACACGAATCAAGACGTGGGTACCGTTCTTGGTGTGGGCGCATCTCCTCACCAGTTGTGAGCGTCAGACAACGGGTAAGGACACGAAGGACATGCATCCTTCTCTCTTTTCGATGCGTCGACGACAGAATCTTCAGGGAACGACTCTGGCAGGCTGATCGTATCGCACGGTTCTAATGTGTACTCGCTACACACTGTATAACGACAAGAAGCTGTGGTTAGGCGCCAACGCCACATAACAGGGTTCGTCTGGCTCGCTCTGGTATTGTTTTTTGCCGGGGCAGTGATCGTTCCTGTGGTTCACGACATTCTGCACCACCACGGCGGTCAGTATTCTATCCCTGCCACAGAGGGCCCCAGTCTAGCGGTAGATTTTGAGGCTCAGCTGGACGTGGATTGTGTGATGTGTAACACCGTCCCCGCCGCGACGCTGACCAAGACGCCGGTCGTATTCCACTGGCTTCAGATTACGAGTCTGGAGATCAGCGGAAAACCCGGCCATCATCCCGCTCAGAGTATTTCTCTTTCCAGCCGTGCGCCTCCTGCGGCATGATTTGCCGGCGAGCTACACTCGCATTCTACTCTTTCTCTTTTTCGTCGACCGACGACTCGATGGCTTGCCTGCCGTCATTCTTGTAGACTTTCGTGTAAATGCTTTCTTTTTTGCTAGCCTTAATATTGGCTTTTTCCGTCCACCCTATGGATTCTGCCGATCCGGAGGAGGATCGTGGGGTTCTTACTGGTCGCGTCATCGACGCAGAGTCGCATGATCCTTTGCCCGGCGCCTCGGTGCGGCTTCGGGAGATCGGACGTGCGCGCATCACCGACCACAACGGCAACTTCCGGTTTGAGAATATTCCAATCCGGCGCCTGACGATTGCGGTGCAGTTTCTTGGTTACTCGCCGGTTGAGAGGCAGGTGGTGCCCGTCGTGGATGAGACTGTGGATGTAACGATCCAACTCGAGCCGTCGGTTCTGGAGCTACAGGACGTCGTGGTGACGGGGACCGGACGTGAACGGGGCGTAGCGGATACCTATCAACCTACGGCCGTCATGTCTGGCGCGGAGCTCCAGCGAAATTTAGAAACCAGCCTGGCGGCATCGATCGACCGCCTGCCCGGCGTTGCTCAACAGTATAACGGTCCGGCTGCCTCCCAACCAGTTATTCGGGGACTGTCGGGCGACCGTGTACTTATTCTCGAAGACGGTCAGCGGACGGG
>CBFGXY010000212.1:0-3929 GCA_965652945.1 uncultured bacterium | reverse complement strand
CTCGCCCTCTCCTCTACCTCCACCGCTTCGTCCTTCTCGATCGAGGAAGCTATCTGGATGCGGAAGCCTTGAACCGTACGCGCAACGCCCTCTCGCGCCTTGCCTTCCATGAGGATTTCCGGGACGTCATGTTCGATCGTAACCTCTTCAGGCGGCGATTCCGGATACCGTGAGACATCAAATTCTTCGTAGTCCGCCAGGCGGACATCTGTCGGCTGCGGTAATTCCTCGCTGGGCTCGGCATCTCGTTCCACCGTTCGAGATGTGGCGCAGCCGGCGACAAAGATCACAAGCACCATTCCGATACAGAAGTGAACGGTGCTGCGGCTCAGGATCCGAGACATGGACATTGTCATGCGTTCCAATCAGTAATCTGACCTTCCTTCAGAATTCGTCACAATGGCCACGGACGAACTGGCTCCTATTCGTGAAGCCCCGCTTCGAATCATCTCCCTCGCATCGTGCAACGATCGGATTCCTCCGGATGCCTTCACGCCCATCGAGCCACCTACCACGCGACGTAACAGTGCTACGTCGGCTTTAGTTGCGCCGCCGATCGAAAATCCGGTTGAGGTCTTTACGAAGTCTGCCCCGGCATTTCCGGCACAGACACTTGCGATGACTTTCTCTTCATTTGTAAGAAGAGCAGTCTCGAGAATCACTTTTACAAGAATCCTACCCGCTGCAGACCTCGCAGCCTCCACAACCGCACGAATATCTTCTTCGACCTCTTTGTATCGTCCACTTTTCAGGAAGCCGACATTCAGCACCATATCCACTTCCGTGGCGCCGTCACGAGCGGCCTGTACGGTTTCTTGAGCCTTGATGAGCGAAGCCGACGCCCCAAGCGGAAATCCGATCACGGTACAAACCGCCACATTCGTACCTTCCAGAGCTGATGCGGCCAGCGGCACGTATGACGGATTCACACAGACAGAGGCGAATTCAAAGCGCCTTGCTTCATCACAAATCCTGCGAATCTCATCTTCCGTGGTGTCCGCCTTGAGGGCAGTATGATCGATGAGCGCAGCAATGTTCGCCGCTTCTTCCGGAGGATAGGAGCCGCCCGAGGTCGATTCGCGGGACCACGATCGCGCATAGCGGGCGATGATGTGCTCGATCGTTGCGTCGTCCAGATGTGTTGCCATGCCAAAAGATAACGCACACGCAGGAAACGGACGACTCTATTTCGCTGCGTTCAGGTCGCAGGCCTATGGATTCACCTGCTCATCGAGATTGTAACGCTTCCTTTTCTCCCACAGGGTCTTTTTTGAGATGCCCAGTATCTGGGCGATCTCCGAATAGCTCGTTTTCGTTTCCTCCATCACATGACGGATATAGGCTTGCTCGAGATCTTCCAGCGAGCGCCTCGACGGGAAGGAGAAACCGTCCGCGGAGCTGTCGCCCGCACTCATCAGGCCCTCATCGACAACTACAATATCCGAGGCCTCTATCAGTGGGCCTTTTGTAAATATCACCGCCCGTTCCAGAACGTTTCGAAGCTCACGCACATTGCCTGGCCAGTCGTGCTCGAGGAGCGCCTTCTCTGCATCATGGGAAAAGCCTTCAATTCCTCGCTCGAGATCCCGGTCAAACTCGTTCAGTAGCAAGCGCGCTATACGCATGATGTCCTCACCCATTCTCCGTAACGGCGGAAGCAGGATGTTGATGACGTTGATGCGATAGAAGAGGTCTTTTCGAAACTCCTTCTCCGCTACGCGCGCTTCGAGATTGGCATTGGTGGCACAGAGGATGCGTGTGGTGACCCGAAGCTCATCGACTCCGCCGAGCCTGCGGAACATCCGGCTCTCCAGGAACGACAACAGCTTCGCCTGAAGAGCTACGCTCATCGAGTCGATCTCGTCGAGAAACAGCGTTCCTCCGTCTGCCAGTTCGAGCAGGCCGGGCTTCGATACCCGGGCGTCGGTAAAAGCGCCCTTCTCGTACCCGAAGAGTTCCGCCTCAAGCAGATTGTCGGGCAGTGCCGCGCAGTTGATTTCCATAAATCGGCCCGCATTGTAGGCCGAATTATGATGGATCGTCTTTGCGACAAGGTTTTTTCCCGTTCCCGTTTCACCACGAATCAAAACGGTCGTATTGGGCGCATTTCGCAGCGTTTCGATAACGGATCGTACCTCCTCAATCTCTTCGCTCTGACCGATGATTCCATCGATTGGGTACTCTCGCGACACTTTGACGTCGCGAACCTCTGTCGTTTCGGCTGGGCGCTGCTCATAGAGCACGAGTGCTTTATTAATCAGCGTGCGCATCTCCTCCAGATTTACCGGTTTCTGAAGGTAGTGGTATGCGCCCAGACGCATCGCTTCGACCGCCGTCTTGACCGACGAATGGGCCGTCATGATGATGACCGGCACGACGAGCTTGCGCCGCTTCAACTCCTCGATCAACTCTATCCCGTTAAGGTCGGGCATCATCAGGTCGGCGAGAATGACATCCGGTATGCCACCGCTCTCGATCCGATCGAGCATCAACGTAGGATTGACGAAAGATTCCGCCTCGTATCCGTCACGCTTTAATACCGTGACGAACAGATTGCCGATTTTCGGCTCATCATCGACTATGAAAATCTTTCTTTTCACCGACATCCTCGATTGCATTCGCCCGATTAATCTCGAATTCCTGTATCGTCCCGGCCCGGGTGATATTAAGCGGGCGATGCTACCTTTTTACCGACTTGAGGTATTATCGCCCTTCGTGCGCCTCTGAGCCATTAAGACTCGTAATCCTTTCGGTACAATGCGCACCTCTAGTTGGGTCACGTTCGTCGAAGCGACTTCTCCATCCAGATGAAGATTCATAGGGCCAGAAGTGGTAAGGCGCAGCTCTGGGGCCTTGAGATAGGTCACTTCCGGGAGATCCAGGTGCCGACCTCGCATGGCGGCAGGAAGCAGTCTGACTATCCTCCCCAGAGGCATCGTGCGCGCGATGCAGATGTCGAACCGACCGTCATCCAGCATTGCCTCAGGCGTTAGTAAAATGCCGCCTCCCGTGGTCCTGCCGTTGGCTGCCGTGCATAGCAATAGTTCGTTTTCCCAGACAACGAGTCCACGGTCGCTCATTATCTGGATTGTTGCGGCCGCGGACGCCCATTTTGACAGGCTACGGAAGATTGCGGGCAGGTATCGGGCTTTACCTCGAATACCTGAGCGTGCCACCTCGGACGCCACCAGGCCATCGAATCCGCACCCCAGCGCGTTCACGAATATGCCAGAACCTTGCCGGTCGTTCGAGTGCCACGTCGCGGCGCCGTAGTCTATCCGGTGCTCCTGCATTCGCATCAACATATCCACAATCTCGACGGGGCGGCGAGGCAGACCGAGCGACCGGGCGAGGTCGTTGCCTGAACCGTACGGCACTATGCCCATCGGCACGGGCATTCCCCTGTCGAGCAGTCCCGCAGCGACCTCCTGAATGGTTCCGTCTCCGCCAACCGCGACGACCGCATCCACATCCCGTATGGTGCGTGCAAGCTTGCGTGCGTGGCCCGCCCTCCCGGTCCATCGAAGAATCCCCATCGCACCCCTCGCGCGAAGCTCCGTGACGAGCTTCAGAACTCGCTTCCGCTTCCGACCACTTCCGGCGACCGGGTTAACGATTAAAAGGAATTGCATGAAGGGTGTTCAAGATGAATGAAGATCGGCAGCCGGTTAGCTCGTCATTTCGTCGCCAGGAGAGATGCCGATAGTTGTGCGGACTTTTCGCATCGCGTTCAATTTTGTTAGCGTGTAGCGGTACGTCCTTTCCCCCACACGTTCACTTTTGCTATCCTCACCGTTCTCCACGCTCGCGTGCCTCCGCACATCCGATCCAACGTTCTCGGCGAGAAACAAAGGATTCGGGAGGCTAAGGTTGCCACCGGCCAGCAGAAGGCGTGTTACGGATAGGTGCGTGCGCGAACGTGCTACGAG
>CBFGXY010000211.1:0-3940 GCA_965652945.1 uncultured bacterium | reverse complement strand
GGTCAGTCCCGACCCTTTTAATTCTTAACATCTTACACCCATGAAAGCCACAGCAATCATATTCGCAATCATCGCACTTTTGTTACTGATATACAATCAACTTCAACTAAACAATGCCTTTGAACCTACGCTAAATGTCAGCGCCGATACGGTCCGGGTTTTCACGCTGCCGCCCTCGGATACAGTCACTGTGATGCTGCCAGTTACAAATAATTCGTGGCATTCCGTTCATGTTTCGGGAGCAACGGCTACCGGCAACTTCGAAACCGTTCAGCTTCCCAAGACACTATTGAGGAAGCGTAGTTACTGGGTGATTGGCACTTTAATAACGCCGCCTGAACCTGGTACGTATCGTGATGGGATCGTTATGAGGACTAACGGTGCCGGGACGTTCTACGGCAGCGACGTGGTATACAATGTTTCTGTCGATGCAGTTGTGCAGGACTCCATCTGGCTCGGATACGATAATCGTATTTACTTATCTGAACCTGAAGAAACCATCGATATTTGAAATACAACTTCCCTTCTAAGAAACGAATATAATAATGCTTTTTCGATGCATCGAGGATGTATGCGTTCGAAGGAATGACCGTATAAACGACGAGGTCGGCCATGAAAACCGTCGCATGGATACTCGGAGTGATCCTTCTTTATCAGGTGGTAATACATCAAGTCAATAATAATAATTCTTTCACAGCGGATCTGGACGTCACTGTAGATTCGTCACGAACCTATACACTACCTCCTGGAGATACAGTTGTCTTTATGATGCCGGTTACGAACAATTCGTGGCATCACGTTGAATTCCTGGCTGCAAGCTCAACGTGTAACGTCATATCTGTGGATGCGCCGGTGAGATTCAACAAGAAGCGGGTTTATAACATTCCAGTCTCGGTGCAAGTACCCGACGCGGTAGGGAATTATGCGGATGCGGTTGTGCTGAGGACAACGGCGACAGAAACGTTCTACGGAACTGACATCATCTTTAATGTGGATGATTCGGCCGAGAGGGTCGATACGCTCTGGATGGGCTCAATATCCGAATATCTTTAGGCGAGATTGGGAAGCTAACGCGTCGAAGCGGCTCATGCCGGTGATTGGCACCAGCAAATCATCTTTTCTCGAGGTCGAGACGATCTCCGCAGCGCCAGAGCCGGGCTGTCTTCAGTTTAAGCAGTCACGGACTGTGTCGCTTCTCGACCGGCCGAAAAGCCTCTGTTTACTGACGATGGCGGCGCACGCCGTAGTCAGAGCAGCCCCACCGGATCGACATCGATGGTGATGTACACGCCCCTGGGCGAGCTGCCGTACGACGTCATGGTGCTGGATAAGACCTCCTGAATATCGGGTGCCTCCCTCGTACGCGGCACTTTGACGATGGTATGGAATCTATACTGTTTCTTGAGCCGGGAGACGAAGGCCGCCTCCGGCCCCAGGATTTCCATCTGCTGGGTTTTACTTTGGAGGATCTGCGTCCACCTGCGAGCCGCGCGCTCAACGGCCTCCGCATGTTCTCCTCTGAACTCTACCGCCACCAGACGGACGAACGGCGGATATCCGCAGTTCGCTCTCTCGGCGAGGGCAGCCTCGGCAAAACTGAGATAGTCATGGGCGCGGGCGTATCGAATCACCGGATGCTCAGGGTTTCGCGTCTGAAGGATTACCTCACCCGCCCGCTCGGCGCGCCCCGATCGACCCGCGACCTGCATCAACAACTGAAACGTGCGCTCCTCGGAACGGAAGTCCGGCAGCAAGAGTCCGCCGTCGGCATTGATCACGCCGACGAGTGTGACGTTCGGAAAATCCAGACCCTTGGCTATCATCTGGGTCCCGAGCAGAATGTCGATCCGACCATCACCAAAGTCCTGCAAGATGTCGTGATGGGCGCTCTTACGGGTCGTAGTGTCCTGGTCCATACGCCGGATCCGAGCCTCGGGAAAAAGCTCGTGGAGTTCCTCTTCGATACGCTGCGTACCGGCTCCCAGGAGGTCAAGTGCGTCTGATTCACACTGCGGGCAGATTCGGGGAATGCGCCAGGCGCGTCCGCAGTAATGACATCTAAGCTGGCGTTTCGGCTTATGGTAGGTGAGAGTCACCGCGCAGTCGTCGCACTCCGGCGACCAGCCGCAATCCTTGCACTCGACGACGGGCGAATAGCCACGACGATTCTGCAGCAGAATTACCTGCTCCTGCCGGTCTAGGCGTTCGATTATTGCATCTCGAAGCTCGATCGAGATATTACCTTCAAGTCGATGCTTTTTGCGTTCGAGAGCCAGATCCACGACCCGCACATCGGGCAAAGAAACGGCGCTTCCATCTTTGTGTGGGATTCGATCCTGCATTTCAAGCAGTTCGTACTTCCCGCCACGCGCATTCATAAAGCTTTCGAGCGCGGGTGTCGCTGAGCCAAGTATGCAGACCGCACCGTTCATCCGGGCACGCACGATGGCTACATCCCGCGCATGATACCTAGGGTCGGGCTCGAATTGTTTATAAGAGCTCTCATGCTCTTCATCGACAACGATCAGTCCGATGTTGGCGAGCGGCGCCATCACTGCCGACCGCGGTCCGATGACGATATCGAACTCACCGGAGTGGATCCTCCGCCAGGTGTCGAATCGTTCTCCAAGACTCATCCGTGAATGCAATACCGCGATCCCATCACTGAAGTGGGAACGGAAGCGGCGGACCGTCTGGGGCGTCAATGCAATCTCCGGTACTAATACGATGCCCGTCTTTCCCATAGCCCGGACACGTTTGAGAGCCTCGACGTAGACTTCGGTCTTTCCACTTCCGGTGACACCATGAAGCAAAAATGTGGCTCTCTCACTCTGCTGAACAGCACCGATGATCCGATCCACCGCCTTCCTTTGAGCCGCATGAAGCTCTATCTCCGGAGGCTCGTCTACGGGAATCGTGGCGGACAAGGGCGATCGAAACACTTCACGTTCAACGATCTCAATGATGCCGTGGCGAATCAGACTCTGGATCGTGGAGGCAGGAGCATCGGCCGATCGAAGTGCTTCCGAGCGAAGTACCTCGGTCCTGCCGGTTCGAAGGTGATCCAGTAAAACGCGCAGCAATTCTTGCTGCTTATCCCCCCTGAGCGTCTCCACGATATCTACCACAAGATCCGGATCCCGAAATGCCTCCGTGAACCGGAGGTGCTGTTCGACACGTGGCGAGATGCGAGTATCCACGGCCCGGGTTTCGATGTGAATCCAGCCCTCCTTCTCCATCGCGCGGAGATCGGTGACGTCAATATCGCCGGCCGAAGATTTTAGCTCGGACAATGCTATTTCCCCGCGCTCTCGAAGGACCCGGGCGACGGCTTCGAAACGCGCGGGGACATCGTCGGGAAGAGCTACCCGGTGGACAAATCTCTGCGTGCGAACATCCGTTCCCGGCGGTAGCGCGGCACGGATCGCCTCACCCCAACCACATAAATAATAGGATGAGATCCAACGCGTTAATTGAAGCAGCTCGGCGGTCAGCGAGGGCTCATCATCGAGGATCTCGAGAACCCGCCTGACACGAATCGCAGGGTCAGGATCAACTCCTTCCTCGACAATGACCCCGGTTAGCTTCTTCCTCCCAAGCGGTACCAGTACACGAGACCCGGCGAGACCCGAGTTCGCGTCTGATCGAACCTCATACGTAAACATGTGATCGACGGGTAGCGGCAGCGCCACCGCAACATACCTGGAGGCAGAAATCATTGCGATCAGGCCGAAATGCGGACCGAATCACGAAAAGCGGATACATTTGCACGCACGTCTCCATTGAAAATCGCGCTACCCGCCACCAGCACGTTCGCACCGGCAGACACGATCTCGCGGGCATTCGAAGGTTTTACACCGCCATCGACCTCCAGATATGCACTGGATCCAATCGAATCGAGCATTCTGCGGACAGCACGGATGCGACCGGTGCTCGACTG
>CBFGXY010000210.1:0-3953 GCA_965652945.1 uncultured bacterium | reverse complement strand
CGCCTGGCTTGCCGCGATAGCTGAATTCATCGGAGGCTTGATGATCGCCGTGGGATTGCTCACGCGGCCGGTGGCGCTTTTCGTCACACTGCACTTCTTATTCGTCGTATTTCTCGCCCATGCCGGCGATCCGATCGGACAGCGCGAACTGCCTCTGCTTTTCCTCGTCGCGGCCGCGACGGTGATGTTGACGGGCCCTGGCAGGTTCAGCCTCGATGCTATGATGGGAAGGAAGGATACGGTATCGGCCGGGTAACGTGGCGCTTCGTCCCACGATGGTAAAAACTGCTGCGTATCACCTCTTTCGCTGAACCATCTTTCCGGGAGCTCGTTCGACGCGCCACCGTCACGATTTCCTACCGCTGAACTCCCTAAGATGTCCCGTTTAGATTCCGAGCACGATCCAGCATCGGATCGTGCCGAGCAGCTGTCCGAACTGATCTCGCGCCGCATTCTGATTCTCGACGGTGCGATGGGCACGATGATCCAACAGCGGAAGCCGTCCGAGAAAGACTTTCGCGGCGACCGTTTCGCTGACCATCCCGTCGAACTGCGAGGAAACAACGACCTGCTTTCCATCACACGGCCCGATATCATTCGTGACATACATCGGTCGTACCTGGAGGCGGGCACTGATATCATCGAGACCAATACGTTCAACTCAACATCCGTTTCGCAGGCGGATTACGGTCTCGAGTCGATCGCATATGATCTGAACGTGGCCTCAGCACGAGTGGCTCGAGAAGCGGCGGATGCCTTCTCGAGTGTGGATCGTCCGCGATTCGTCGCAGGAGCTATCGGCCCGACAAGCAAGACACTGTCGATATCACCGGACATTTCCGACCCGGGATACCGTGCGATCTCTTTCGACGATCTGGCAGAGGCGTACCGTGAACAGGTAAGCGGACTTCTTGACGGTGGCGTAGACATTCTCCTCGTCGAAACGGTCTTCGATACGCTCAACTGCAAAGCGGCGCTCGTGGCGATCCAGCACGAGCTTGATCGGCGGTCAATCTCGCGCCCGGTCATGATATCCGGGACCATCGTAGACCAGAGCGGGCGCACCCTGTCCGGGCAGACGCCCGAGGCATTCTGGATTTCGGTATCCCATATGCCGCACCTCTTGAGTGTAGGACTGAACTGCGCGCTGGGATCCCCTCAGATGCGGCCCTTCATCTCGGAGCTGGCGGGGATCGCTACCGTTCCAACCAGTCTCTACCCCAACGCCGGTCTGCCCAATGCGATGGGTGGATATGATGAGACCCCGGAGATCATGGCACGTGAAGCACGTGCATATGCGGAGGCCGGCTTTGTTAACATCGTCGGTGGATGTTGTGGATCGACGCCTGAGCATATTCGTGCGATAGCGCGGGCCGTCGAGGGCATCAGACCGCGAGTGATTCCGGATGTGCCTCGATACACGCGGCTTTCCGGCCTCGAACCGTTGACTCTGCGTCCGGAGACCAACTTCGTGAACATCGGCGAACGGACGAACGTGACCGGTTCCAAACGTTTCAAGCGCCTCATCAAGAACGATGAGTACGAGGAGGCGCTTGCGGTGGCGCGCGATCAGGTTGAAAACGGCGCCCTGATGGTAGACGTGAACATGGACGAGGGGATGCTTGACAGCGTCGAAGCAATGACTCGTTTCCTCAAGTTGATCGCCACTGAGCCGGACATCGCCCGCGTACCCGTCGTCATCGACTCATCTCGATGGGAAGTTATCGAGGAAGGCCTGAAGTGCGTGCAGGGGAAAGCGGTTGTCAATTCGATCTCGATGAAGGAGGGCGAGGACGATTTTCGGAGGCAGGCACGCATCGTGCGTCGGTTCGGCGCCGCAGCCATCGTGATGGCCTTCGATGAGCAGGGGCAGGCGGATACCTTCGAACGGCGAATATCCATTTGTGAACGAGCATACCGGATCCTGACCGAAGAGGTCGGATTCCCGCCGGAAGATATCATCTTCGACCCCAACATTTTCGCCATTGCTACCGGTATCGCTGAGCACAATCGTTATGCGATCGACTTTCTCGATGCCACTCGGTGGATAAAGAAGAATCTTCCGGGTGCCCGGGTCTCAGGCGGCATCTCGAACCTGTCGTTCTCGTTTCGAGGCAATGAGCGCGTGCGCAGCGCCATGCACTCGGCCTTCCTCTACCATGCGATCGATGCGGGATTGGATATGGGAATCGTCAACGCCGGCCAGATCGAGGTCTATGACGATATCGACCTCGAGCTGTTAGCGTTGGTGGAGGACGTCCTCTTCGACCGCCGATCTGATGCGACCGAGCGCCTTGTTACGTACGCCGATTCCCTGACCGGGGATGACGACGAGGCCGATGGTCGCAAGGAGGTCTGGCGTGAGGCACCCGTCGAAGAGCGCCTCAGACATGCGCTTGTCAAAGGCATCGTCGAGTTCATTGAAGAGGATACGGAAGAGGCCCGGCAGAAGTCCGTGAGCGCTCTGGACGTGATCGAGGGGCCTCTGATGGACGGCATGAACGTGGTCGGGGACCTCTTCGGAAGCGGTAAGATGTTTTTGCCGCAGGTTGTTAAGAGCGCACGTGTGATGAAGAAAGCCGTCGCGCATCTGATTCCGTATATCGAGGCCGAGAAGGAGGGACGAAAGGATACGGGCGCGAAGGGGCGTGTTCTGCTTGCCACCGTCAAAGGCGACGTGCACGACATCGGAAAGAACATCGTCGGTGTGGTTCTGGGCTGCAACAACTACGACGTGATCGACCTGGGTGTGATGGTGCCCGCTGACAAGATCCTTGAGACGGCGCGCGAGCACGAGGTGGACATCATCGGCTTGAGCGGACTCATCACACCATCCCTCGACGAGATGGTGCACGTGGCGAGCGAGATGCAGCGGACAGGTGTGGACCTCCCGCTACTGATTGGCGGTGCAACCACATCGAAGGTGCACACCGCGGTAAAAATCGCGCCGAAGTTCGATGGAGCCGTCGTCCACGTGCTCGATGCCTCGCGTGCGGTATCGGTAGTCAGCAGCCTGCTGTCCACGCGAAAGCAGGAATTTCTGGATGAAATCGCACTCGATTACGATTCGACCCGCGAACGCCACGCCCAGCGAACGGATCGTAAAAGCTACCTTACGTTAGAAGAGGCGCGGACGAATCGGTTCAAGAGCAACTGGGACGACATCCCGATTGTCCCGGTGAGGAATCCTGGCGTGCATGTCTTCCGGGATGTCTCGGTCGGAACGCTTCGGAGGTATATCGACTGGACGCCTTTCTTCATCACATGGCAGATGAAGGGGAAATACCCGGAGATCTTCGAGAAGGAGACCAACGGCGCGGAGGCTCGAGCGCTCTTCGACGATGCGAATCGGCTGCTGGATAAGATCGAAAAGGAAAAGCTGCTTCGCGCGCATGGAGTAGTCGGACTCTGGCCCGCTGCATCACATGGAGACGACATTCTGCTGTATACCAACGGCACGGACGAGGCCTCTGCCGTGTTGCACACGCTCAGGCAGCAAACGAAGAAGACGCCCGGTCTGCCCAACCGGGCATTGGCGGATTTCGTAGCTCCCATAGAAAGTGGTCGTCCGGATTTCGTTGGGGCTTTTGCGGTCACTGCAGGAGATGGAATCGAAGAGCTGGTAGCGGCTTTCGAAGCAGATCATGACGACTATAATGCCATCATGGCTAAAGCCCTTGCAGACCGTCTGGCCGAGGCATTCGCCGAGTATCTACATGAGGTGATTCGAAAGGATCTATGGGGTTATGCCTCGGATGAGGTGATGTCAAATGAAGACCTCATCGCGGAGCGCTACCGAGGTATTCGTCCGGCGCCGGGATACCCGGCGTGCCCCGATCACACGGAGAAGGAGACGCTCTGGCGACTGATGGATGTCGAAGCCAATACGGGTATGCGCCTTACGGAAGGCCTTGCAATGGATCCCGGCGCATCAGTCTGTGGGATCTACATTG
>CBFGXY010000209.1:0-3966 GCA_965652945.1 uncultured bacterium | reverse complement strand
TTCAACGATGCTCACGGGCGGGATCCGGTTTGCGGTCGGAGGGCGCAGTGCGGAACAGCCTCCGATGATCGCCGAGGATGTGGAAGTGGATGAGGCGGATGATCCGCGCGCTGCTGAAATTCGTCGCTTGCGCCGTCAAATCGCTGAGTTGGAGCAAGCTCGTGGGGATTCGATCGCGGCGGCTGAGGACCTGGACGCCGTTCAGGCGCAGGATCTTTCCGCACCTCGAGCGGAGGCACCGTCCGTACGCACATATCGTAGTAATCAAATGGTCTCCATTCCGGTGCCGGAGGAAGGGGAGATTTACATTCGATACGGACCGCCTCCGGGTACCATCACGGAGCCGATTCCGGGAGGACGCGTCGCACTCGTGGATACGACCACGGTGCAGGTTCAATCAGGCGCCATCACTGCGGCCGAGATTCAGCGGATCGTTCGGGAGACGGTGCGGGCGGAATTGGCGGATTATGAAGGCACGACCACCGATGGCGTAGCGATGGCTCGACTCGAACAGCAGATCAATGCTCGACTGGATGAGCTCGCCACACGAGTCGACCGCGCCGCGCTGCGTCAGATAGATCCGTCGCCTGTCATCGTGGACCGGCGTCCGGATGCCGACCGAGTAACGATAATCGATGGACGTACGACACGGTCAGCACCCGGGCTGGTCGCCGGCATACCGTTCCTGGGAATGACGGCGGGTGATGCCTCGAGTCTCACGCTGGGTGTTCGCGGCGATTATCGAACGGACTTTCTGAGTTTCCTCAACTGGCATCCCGAGTTTGCGGTCGGTTTTGGGACCGGCGGATATTCGTATAATCTGAACGCGCACGGCGTCTACAGCCTCGATTTTCTGAAGCGAATCACGCCGTATGCTGGAGTAGGGTTCGGTATTCTGGGATTCAACGAACCCCCGGAGGATGTGCCAGGTGTCCAGTTCTTGTTTAACATCGTTACTGGAGCAGAATTCTCATACGGACGCTCTCGTCTGTTCGCGGAATACGCTGCCATGGATATCGGCGACTATCACCGCCTGATTGTTGGATATAGATTCGGGTTGTGATGAACGCGATCCGCGCCGTGTGCCTGTCGATTGTTTGCGGGATGATGGGATCCATCGCACCGAGTGCCGGGGCACATGCTCCTTCCGATACGATCACGATGGAATTGCCTGCTCCCGAGCTTGGAGTCGTCCGAATTCACTTCGGACGACCCGTCGGCATCAGACCGCAAATCGCCGCGCCGGTCTCCCAGAGACCGGTTCCTGAAAACGCGGCTTCTGCGGTTTCACGGGTCGCCGGCAGTCAGGCGGAAGGTTTGCTATCGGGCCGGATGCCGTATTCATGGTTCGAATCTACCGCGCAGGGTCCGGCACTGATTTTTTGTCGTATCAGCCGGGGCTTCCGCCGGATACACTTTTTCTCACGGAAGCAATGGATCGGGTTCCGAGGGCGGGCCTCGAAGCACCTCCTCTCACCGGCATCGGCGTTCCCGAGCGGCTGGGTACGGCCACGGTGGCCCTCCCTGAGCTCGAAGCAGTAGAACGAGCATTACTGGATGAAGGATACTTTCATGCATTGTCGATCCAGTTCGAATTCGACTCTGCGAACCTGCTGGACATCTCTGATCCGGTACTCGATGCCGTCGCCGATGTGATGGGACGTCATCCCGGTCTGCGCCTCGAAATAAGTGGGCATACGGACAACGTGGGTGCGGATTCCTACAACGTGCGGCTCTCAAAATCACGAGCAGAAGCCGTCCGAGACGATCTCGTACGACGGGGAATCGATTCCTCCCGACTGTCGGCCGTCGGGTATGGCTACCACCGGCCACTTTTACCAAATCAAAACCAGACCTACCGGGCACTCAACCGGCGGGTGGAATTCCGAGTGATCGAGCGTGACGAAGAGGCCCAGGCGGCTCAGGTCGATGATCAGGTCGCTGACGACGAGATGCTCGAAACACTTCAGGATGCCCTGCGCGAGGCCCTCCGCAAGTCGCTTCGTTCGGGAGACAATCGTTAGAAGCGCAGCCTGGGTCGTGCCTTGAACCGCTCGTCAATTGCAAACGAACCCGGTCCGATGAAAAACAGCCCGATCATGACGATCCCCATCTCGATTGGCCATAACGGTGTTCCGGAGGGGTTCATCATTTCGGCCTGAGCCGCCACGATCATTACTGAAAGAATCATCAGAACGGCCGGCCGGAAGAGGAGTCCGAGTACGATCAGGATTCCCCCGATGAGTTCAAAAGCTCCTGCCGTAAATCCCCACATCATCGGCAGAAAGTCGATGCCGAAGTGCGTCATCGCTTCACCCACCTGTTCCCAGAGATCAGGACCTCCGGCGAGTTTCCTTCCACCGTGGAATACGATGTACATTCCCCCGAGTCCTATCCGGAGAAGCAACAGACCGAAGTTACGAAAACGATCGAGAGACGTCCAGATCATGGGTTGGGATAATCACCGTTCATGTGATAGGAAATCGATCGGCTGACATTCGATAAAATGTATAGACCGTATGTCGGCAAAAAGTAAATCGCTTTTTAGATCCCCGAATAACATACACATCAACGGTGTTGTTATTGCGAAAAAAGACGAGTCTCCGCGCACCTGGCGAACTCACCTCAAATAAACCTGTATGCGAGTGCTCCTTCATCAGCCATGATCTCATGAAATCCTTCGAAGCACTCTTCCGCGAATTGCGGCACAAGGTAGATATTCAAGATCCCGGATCCGGTACGGTGGCCGCCGTCAAGGCGGGACCTCATGCCATCGGAAAGAAGGTTCTGGAGGAAGCGGGCGAAGTGTGGATGGCCGCCCGATTCGAGGGACGTGAACGCACGGCCGAAGAAATCTCACAACTCATCTATCATATTCAGGTCATGATGCTCGCCTGTGACCTCGACCTCGACGACATCTACCGATACCTCTGATTCCGGATGATCCAGATAGCACTTCCCAATAAAGGCGTACTTTCCGACGAGGCGATCGAACTCGTGCGTGCCGCCGGTTATCGGTGTCGCCGCAGCCGGGGCGAATTAATGACACGTGACGAAGAGAATGACGTGGAGTTTTACTTCCTTCGTCCGCGCGACATCGCTGTCTACGTGAACGACGGGATTCTCGAGCTGGGTATCACCGGCCGCGATCTGGCAGCAGACAGCGACGTGCCGCTGGAGGAACTGCTCGCGCTCGGCTTCGGTGAGGCGCGCTTTTCGTACGCAGCTCAACGCGACGCCGATATTACTCCTGACGAACTCGGTGGTCTGCGAATTGCTACGTCGTATCCAAATCTCGTGAGACAGGACCTCGAGCGCCGAGGCATTGAGGCTCAGATCGTGACCCTCGACGGCGCCGTTGAGATATCCGTCGAACTGGGCGTTGCCGACGTCGTGGCAGATGTGGTGCAGACGGGGCAAACCCTCGAAGCCGCCGGTCTGAAAGTGATTGGCGAACCGGTGATGACGTCAGAGGCCATCCTGGTTGCCCGAAATGCTGCCACGGCTTCCAACGGGCAAGTCCGACAGTTCATTGAGCGCGTGCGCGGAATCCTGCTAGCGCGCGAGTACGTGATGATCGAGTATGATATTGAGCGGAAGCTGCTCCCTGAAGCCGTCGAACTGACCCCGGGCATCGAGTCGCCCACGATCGCGCCGCTGAGCCGCCCCGACTGGGTGGCCGTAAAGTCGATGGCGCGGCGACGAGGGATCAATCGCATCATGGAAGAGCTTGCCGAGATCGGCGCACGAGGGATTATTATTACCGACATCCGCACGTGTCGCATATGAATTAGGGCGCTCAGTGATGCCCCGGTCGTTCCTTCAATCGATGTTTGCGCCGCAATTCCCAGAGCGTCTTCTTGGTGATGCCCAGCCGGTCGGCCGCTTCCTGATAGCTTGAGCTGTCAAGAATCACGCGCCTTGCGTGCCACACCTTTACAGCTTCAAGGGAATCGAGCCGAGTGG
>CBFGXY010000208.1:0-3980 GCA_965652945.1 uncultured bacterium | reverse complement strand
CGGCCCAGAGATCCGGCCTACTCAGTCCCAGCCAGAGCGTGCCGCCTCCGCCCATGACCGAGACACCTCGACGGGGACGACCGGATCGCTGTCGCCATGAAAGAAATGAACGGGTAGGTTCAATGCGTTGCCGGCCAACGCGTCGATCCCCGCGGGCGGGGACGGACAGACCGGTGCGATTGCGGCCCAGAGATCCGGCCTACTCAGTCCCAGCCAGAGCGTGCCGCCTCCGCCCATAGAAAGACCCGTCAGATAAACGCGGTCCTCATCGATCAAAAACCGGCGTTTGACATCTTCCAGCACATCGAGCACATCCTTCTCGGCAACGCCCTGGTATCCCATCGTACCTCGGGCGAATGGCGAGGCAACGATATACTCGACATCCTTCCATTCGGGAAACATGCGTGAGGCCTCGACATCAGGTTGACCCGGGGCATTCGACTTGCCGAACACACGTCTCAGATTGAGTCGGTGATTTGAGCCGGCACCGTGAAGACTGATGACCAGCGGATAGGCACGGTCCTCGTCGAAGTCCTGGGGAATGTACACGGCGTACGGCTGATCGGTGTCATCGACTGTGGAATAAAACGTGAGCACTTGGCCTCCCGCGGGAAGTGTCTGTGCATCAGCAGTTTCGGAGACGACGAACATGCTCACGATGATGAGGACGAAACAACGCATTGATGACATGTGAATGCCCGACTCGAAATGGGACTAAAGCTCGAATCCAAGTTGAACGGCGGCACCTTCGAGCTCAAGCAGTTTCTGTTTCCTCCACAGGCCGCCCCCATAACCGGTCAGGCGGCCAGAGGCCCCGATCACCCGGTGACATGGTATCATGATGGCTATTCGGTTCTGTCCGTTGGCAGCTGCGACGGCGCGAACCGATCGCGGCTTCATCATCCGGCGTGCCTGCTCGGAATAGCTGATGACGTCGCCGAACGGAATCGCGCGGAGCTCCTTCCATACATCCGTCTGAAACGGAGTGCCAGATAATCGGATCGGTGAGGTGAATGCAGTCAGATCTCCCTCGAAATAGGCTTCGAGCTCCGCTTCCACGCGGCGATGAATGTCTGATTTTTTCCACCGAAACGCAGCATCTTCGAAAAGCCTGAGCTGCCTCATGTGCCGATCGACTCTGGCGGGCTCATCGAACTCCAGCATCACGACCTCGGAAGCCGTAGCGCCGCAAGTCATCGGTCCCAGCGGTGTATCGATAATGTGGAGATATACTGCGGACGAATGCTCGATCATGATCTCCTCCCATACCACTGGAATGAAGGGGGTCTGCGGTGCGAAACGATCTGCACAGCTGGTGAAGGATAAATCAGCCGGTACCTACTTGCATTCATAAATCCTGATCACTGGGCTCGTCGATCTCGATCCGACCTTCTCCACACGTTCTTGGTGGCAATTCCACCCGATCGAGCAGTAGGATGAACGATCTGATGTTGCATTCGCACGAAAATACCGCTCGTGGGTACTAATTCGTGCTCCGAAACGTCCTCTATAGGCGGTCATCTGAACCTATTCCGAACCTCCTCCTATGTTTGTATCTGTTCGATCGTCACGTTCTCGCACATGGTTGACGCTGCTGACAGGCGTGTCGATGACGTTAATTCTGACCTTCGCATCTTCGGTACGTGCACAAACCCTCGCTGATGAGCTTGCACAGCAGGTAGAAATCGTACGGACAGATTACGGAGTTCCTCACATCACAGCCGAAAATGTACGTGCTGCCGGCTTCGGCCTCGCCTATGTGCAGATGGAGGACTATGGGGAGACCGTGCTGCGCCTTTTGAAGACGACGCGCGGAGACATGGCCAGAGTCTTTGGTGCCCGGTACATCGAAAGTGACGTTCAGAACCGGATGCGCCACGCACATGCCGTGGAGACATTCGATGAGGTATCGCCAGATGTGCGGGCCATCATTGAAGGATTCGCCGAAGGCGTCAACTTCTTCATTCAAAAGCATCCAGAGCGCGTACCCGAATGGGCCGAGGCGGACTTCACAGCCTACGATGTGGCAGCACGTGACGTCGGATGGGCAACCCCGGGTAGCGTCAGGCGATTCCTGCGCCTGTTGGAGACGGGCGACGGAGACCGCGTCGCTCCGGATGACTACTCGATTTCGGGTCCCCAGGAATATGTGGCACCCGAGGAAGTAGGCACTGGCCTGGGGCCGGATCCTGGTTCGAACTCGTGGGCGCTCGCACCATCCAGAACCGCATCCGGAAATGCCATACTGATGCGCAACCCGCACTTGTCCTGGGATGCCGGCTACTACGAGGCTCAGTTCCGCGTACCGGGCGTCGTCAATTTCTATGGCGATTTCAGGATCGGAGGACCGTTCAACACCGTGGGTGGATTCAACGAACATCTCGGGTTTACCACGACCAACAACTCTCCTCCGTCGCATGAAATCTACGCCCTCGAAGCTGATCCGCACCGGGCGGATCATTACCTGTTTGACGGTGAATCCGTAGCCGTCGAACGCCATTTGGTGTCCGTCGAGTTCAAAAACGGCGATGCACTGTCGACCACCCTTCAAGAGTATCTGACCACGCCACTGGGCCCGGTCATCCATCGTGGTAATGGCTGGATCTATGTGCTGAAAGTGGGCAACCATGGCGCATTCCGTGTGGGCGAACAGTTTTACGGGATGATGATCGCCAGAACACATGCGGAATGGGAAGAGGCCATGCGGGTGCGCGCCCATCCCTATTCCAACTTTATTTATGCGGATAGGGACGGAAACATCCACTACGTCTGGTCGGGCACCATTCCGCTTTTGCCGCACGCAGCGGGCGGGGACACGCTTGCCATACCGGCTCGCACATCAGACGATGTCTGGACAGAGCTCGTGCCGTATGATGCGCTCCCGACGTTGACGAATCCTGAAGGAGGATACATTCATAACGAGAACGATCCCTTCCACTTCACCAATCTGAATGAACCGATTTCGGACGAGGGTATGCCGCCGTATTTTCCGGAGGCATCTCTGCGTCTCAGAAGTCTCCACGGATTGGAGCTCCTGCACAACGACCGCACGTTTACGCTCGAGGATGTCGTTGAAGCGAAGCATTCCATGAGAATGTTGATGGCCGACCGCGTAAAGAATGATCTGGTGGAGGCCGTCCGCGCTTCCAATCCAGACGCGGAGATGGCGGCGGCACTGGACGTGATCGAAGCCTGGGACAACACGGTGGACGTGGATTCCCGTGGAGCCGTGCTCTTCGAGCGTTTCTGGAATAGTTATCAGCGGATGATCGACAGCTCGATTCGCCCGATCGAGCAGGATCCGGCGCTTTTCCGCGTGATCTGGACGCCTGATGATCCGCTGAATACGCCATACGGGCTGGCGAACCCCGAAGTCGCGGTCGAGGCATTTTCGAAGGCTATCGAGGAGACGACGACAACCTGGGGTGATGTGGCCGTCGCCTGGGGCGAAGTTCACCGCGCTCGCCTGGGCGATCTGGATGTAGCGGTGGGTGGATGCCATGGGGCCCTTGGCTGCTTCCGCACGATGTGGTTCGGTCCTGAGGAAGACGGTCGGCGGTACGTGCGAGGAGGCGACGGCTGGACCTTTGCCGTGGAGTTTTCTGAGGTGCCCCGGGCTTATACCATCCTCGCTTACGGACAGAGCAACCGCGAGGACTCCCCTCACCATACGGATCAGCTTGAGATGTTCGCTCGAAATGAAATGAAACCCGCGTTCTTCGACGAGGAGGATGTCCGGAAAAACGCGCTTCGGGTTTATCGGCCCGGCGAGTGATCCATCACGTCGCTTCACATCATTGGTAATCTCCGGCCCACGTCCAAATGGGCCGGAGCCTTTAATCGCTAACCCTCGACCAATTCTTCCCTCCGGTATCGGGCGCGGAACGTGCCCTTCTCCCTGCGTATCGGCGGACGCTGACTGTTAGCATATCATTCGACCGCGCACATATTCCGTGCGTGAGTACCGAAGCAGCTCATCT
>CBFGXY010000207.1:0-3997 GCA_965652945.1 uncultured bacterium | reverse complement strand
TCCGCGTAAATATTCTTGATCGGGAGTACGTCCTTCGTGTCGAACGAGAGGAGGATGCACGCCTCACCCGCAGAATTGCTGAGTATGTGGATTCCAAGATGCGTGCCTTCCACCGTCGCCATCCGGATCGGCCTGAGAGCACCGCGGCGGTAATCACGGCGCTGGCAATTGCCGAGGATCTGTTCATCGAGAGGGAGCGATATGCGTCACTGATCGACAAGGTGGAGGAAGCGGCACTGGATGTGAACGCTCAGCTGGACCAGGTGCTGGAAGAACCGGAGGACGATGACTGAGGTGCGGGTCGCCGAAGCGACTCTGCATCTGTCCAATGTTCACGGAACAGCCTCTCTCGGGCACTGATATAATGGTTGCTTCGAAAGAAGCTTTCTCATGTTGCCTGTGGCAATTGCATAAAAGAACCTGACGGTTATGCAAATGGGAGCCACCCTTCGGGTTTGGACAACAGGCCCCATCCCGTTTATCGGGATTCGTCGTAGACGGACAGGGGACGTTGGAAGAATCTGAGCGGCACCCACATTGGATGAAAGAGGTTCTTTAATCCACTGCTGCGGGCGCATGAGACCTATTGGCCCCGGAGGTTAAGGCATTGACCTGACCTGCCGGGGCTTTTTGGTTTTTTCCTTCCTCCAGATCTGCTATCATGACCAGTCAGGAAGTCGAAAATGTCCGCACCACGTTGGAGTCCCACTTGCCTTGGCGTTGATTCAAGGTTCGGCGGCCCGGCAGAACGGATAATTTTTGCTGCCTGAACGTTTAAGCGAGAAACAACCGTCAACGTCCGGGTGCTGAGCCATCCGGTGGAAATACGACATACTTAGAGCCCAAAAATGGAAGCAGCTACGGTTATACTCATAGCCGTAGTGGCCCTTGGTGCAGGCATTGCCCTCGATAGATTTTTGTTGTCGCGCTCCGGGCGCAGACTAATCGCGCACGCACGAGAAAGTGCGCGGCGAATCGTAGACGAAGCAAAACGAGATGCACATAATCATCGCGAGTCCTATCGGAGAGAAATCGAGGCCGAGCTGAGCCTTCAGCGGTCGGAGCTGGAGCAGGAAAGGGAAGAGCACCAACGGTCACTACGCAGAATCAGGGAGAAATACAGGCAGAACCGCGACAAGCTGAACCGCCGCGCGGCGCGTGTGCAGGAACGTGAGCAGCTGCTGAAGCAGTCGACGGAGGCGGTCGATAAACTGCGCCGACAGGCACAGCGCAGCCATCAACAGGCAGAGGTGCACCGGGCAGAAATCGAGGCATTGCTTCAAGATATCAAAGCGCAGGAGGCGCAGTTAAAAGCTCAGAAAGCGGAGGTGCTTGCGCAGAGCGAATCGCTGGCCGCCGAGAGCCTTCGAATCGAGAAACTGGCGGCGGAGCACGTCAGACAACTGGAACTCGTCTCCTCCATGACGCAGCGGCAGGCACGCGAACTGCTTGTCGAGCACATCATTGACGAAGCCCGGCTCGAGGCTTCCGCACGCATCAAGGATATTCGGGACGAGGCGAAGCTCCGGGCAAATCGAGAAGCCCGGAAGATCATCCTAACGGCTATCCAGCGAACAGCCGCGAGCCACGCAATCGAGAATACGGTCTCAGTCGTCAACATCCAGTCGGATGAGATGAAAGGTAGAATCATCGGGCGAGAGGGTCGTAACATTCGCGCTTTCGAAGCGGTCACGGGAATCGAAGTCATCGTAGACGACACACCCGAAGCCGTCATTCTGTCGGGATTTGATCCGATCCGTCGAGAAGTCGCCCGCCTGGCGCTTATCCGACTGGTGCAAGACGGGCGCATTCATCCGGCCCGAATCGAGGAAGTGGTAGAAAAGGTGCAGGACGAGATCGAGGACGAAATCATAGAAACCGGGGAGCGTACGGTTATCGATCTGAATCTGCATGGTATCCACCCTGAACTGATCCGCCTGATCGGCCGGATGCGCTACAGAGCCAGCTACGGGCAGAATCTATTGTCGCACTCGATCGAAACGGCGCAGATCGCATCAATCATTGCCGCAGAGTTGAACCTGGATGCGGCCAAAGCCCGGCGAGCCGGGCTGCTCCACGACATCGGCAAGGTGGTCGAGGGAGAAATCGAAAGTCCTCATGCAATCGTTGGGATGGAGTATTGCAAGCGGTTCAGAGAAGATCCTGACGTGTGCAACGCTGTGGGTGCCCATCATGATGAGATCGAGATGACTTCATTCATCGCTCCCATCGTTCAGGCCTCCGATGCGATTTCCGGTGCCAGGCCAGGCGCCCGACGCGAAGCACTGGAGGCATACATTAAACGTCTCGAGAAGCTCGAAGAAGTTGCTGCCTCATTTCCAGGCGTGGAACGGGTCTACGCTATTCAAGCCGGTCGGGAGATCCGTGTCCTTGTGAATCATGACATCATTTCAGATATGAGGGCCGAGCAACTCGCGGCCGATATCTCTAACCGGATTCAGAACGAAATACAATATCCGGGTCAGATCAAAGTCACGGTGATCAGAGAGGTGCGCTCGGTTTCATACGCGAAATAAAGAGGGGCATCCGCGGGGCCCTTTCACTGCGCACACCGCTCAGCTGGTGGCAATCTTAATCCATTCGAAAAGCTGATCGCGGCCCATGCCCGTATTTGCAGAGGTCACGATCACCGGCACTTCCAGCGCGCGCGCCTGAAGGGCATCTGTCACGCGACGGATGCTTGCCGCTCTCTCATTACCCGAGAGTTTATCCGCCTTGGAGAGCGCGATCACATACGGAAACGGAATACCCTTCATCTCTTCCATCAGCGCCGTATCCAGTTCCTGCGGCGGATGGCGAGAGTCAATGATGTGCACCAGAAGCCGTAGCTGATCGCGCTCGCTAAGATAATCGGAAACCAGCTCGACCCATTTCGCCCTCTGCACCTTCGAAACTTTCGCGTAGCCGTATCCAGGCAAATCAACCAGATGAAATGCCTGATTAATCAGGTAGAAGTTGATTTCCTGTGTCTTACCTGGACGACTGCTGGTCCGCGCGAGGTTCTTTCTGCCAACGAGCAGATTGATGAGGGAGCTTTTCCCGACGTTGGATCGACCTGCAAATGCAATCTCCGGAAGATCGGCCTCCGGGAGTCGCCCGAGCGATGCAAATCCGCCTGCGAATGTTGCCGAGTGAATCACCATTGAGCTACGTTATCGCTTTTCCGGCGACCGCGCGCGTGCCGGAGATTGATCCCACCGAAAGAACACGTGCAGGCCACCTGAAGTGAGGCTTTCATTCTGACGACGAAGATCCAGAACGGTATATATGTAAAAAGGGGTCCTCGTGTACGTTTGAGGACCCCTTTGACAACCCGGATATCTTACTTACGCGGCGGCCAGATGCGACTTCACTGTCTCACCGATGAGTGCGGGGTTCTTGACCACCACCGCGCCGGCTGCCTCAAGCGCTTCGAACTTGTCTTCAGCCGTTCCCTTGCCGCCTGAAATAATTGCACCTGCATGACCCATTCTTCGTCCCGGAGGCGCCGTAAGGCCGGCAATGAAAGCAAACACCGGCTTGGTCATCTCTCGAATGTACTCAGCGGCTTCTTTTTCGGCGCTGCCGCCGATCTCACCGATCAGCACCACGGCTTCTGTCTCACCGTCGTTTTCGAATAACTGGAGCGCATCGACAAAGCGAGTACCAATGATCGGGTCTCCGCCGATGCCTACCGCCGTGCTTTGTCCAAGGCCCTGGCGCGTCAGCTGGTCCGCGGCCTCATAAGTGAGCGTTCCCGAGCGAGACACCAATCCGACCGATCCTTCGCTAAAGATCATCGTCGGCATGATTCCGACCTTTGCCTGCCCCGGCGTTAGAACTCCCGGGCAGTTCGGCCCGATGAGCCGCACGCCTTTCTTCTGAACGAAGTCATATACCCCCGCCATATCATTTACGGGGATACCCTCGGTGATGCAAATGATGACTTCAATCCCTGCGTCGGCCGCCTCGAGAATCGCGTCAGCGGCGAATGGCG
>CBFGXY010000206.1:0-4060 GCA_965652945.1 uncultured bacterium | reverse complement strand
TGGAGTATGCAAGGGGAATCTCGAATCCCATCGCCGTGAAAGTCGGTCCGGGTATGACGCGTAACTGGTTGCGGGATCTCGTTCTTACGCTTAACCCGGATAACGAGCCGGGTCGGCTAACCCTAATCACTCGACTCGGCGCGTCGGCCGTCGAGGATCACCTTCCTGGTTTTATCGAAACGGTTAGATCGACAGGGCGCAGTGTGGTCTGGATCTCAGATCCAATGCATGGCAATACGGAGGTCACCGATTCGGGCCTGAAGACACGGCACTTCGACCACATTCTGGCCGAACTCGAGGCTGCTTTCGATATCCATGCCGCCGAAGGAAGTCACCTCGGGGGCGTCCATTTCGAGTTGACGGGTGAGGACGTCACCGAATGTGTAGGTGGTGCAAGCGGTCTCAGTGAGGAAGACCTGACGCGCGCGTACCGTTCACACGTTGACCCGCGCTTGAACTACGAGCAAGCCCTGGAGATGGCTTTCTCCATCGTCCACAAGTTTAAGATCATGTCCGACTGAAACTCTGTCAGACGGATCGTCAGGGGCACGGATTGAGGAGAGATTTCGCGCTATCCAGTTATTATTTCAAGTGATGCAGGTTTCGGGCGTTACAAATTCCAACCGGGATTGTAACGCGAGCACCTCGTTTATTTTGAAGCACGAGGGTACTTTACGTGACGTAGTCCCGGCTCGCTAACTCCAGAGCGACGCTTCCTTCATCATTTCAATGGATTATACTATCATGAACGCACCAACCTTTCGCATGCTGATCGTGGAGGATGATCCGGACGTCGGCATGGGACTGAAGGACTTCTTCGAACTAAAAGGTTATGCCGTCTCCCTCGCGAACGACGGCGAGAAGGCGGTCGGTATGCTCGGGGAGAACGGCAATTATGATATCGTGCTGCTCGACGTGATGCTCCCCAAGAAAAACGGTTTTGAAGTGCTGCGGGAGTCTCAGGAGATGGGGATCTCCGCGCCGGTACTGATGCTTACCGCGCGTGGAGAGCAAGAGGATGTGCTTCGCGGATTTGGTCTGGGTGTAGATGACTATATCACCAAACCCTTCAATGCGGAAGAACTCGCAGCACGAATTAAAGCTATCCTCCATCGCACGCAGCCGCCCGATAAGACGCCGATGGACGTTTACAAGATTGGTGATGTGGAAGTCAACTTCAGTACACATCAGGCCACTCACGGCGAGAAGGAATTGAGCTTCACGGCCCTCGAGTTTGATATCCTTCGATACTTGATCCAGAACCGCGGGCAGACGGTCACTCGGAAACAGTTGTTGCGCGATGTGTGGGGAATCGAGCAGGACATCATCACGCGAACGGTAGACCGGCACATCGCCTCTGTTCGGAAGAAAATCGAACCCGATGCCGATGAGCCGACCTACATCGAAACCGTCTATGGACTCGGTTATCGGTTCAACGCCTGATCCAGCCCGGATTTATCGAGTTCTGGATTGGTGGCCGCGAGAATACGAAAAGGGCTTCGTCTTATGACAGAGCCCATTTTCGTTTGACTGCAGTGGTTGCGAACGCGATCGTCCCTCAGGTTGAAATGACTTCCGCTTCGACGAGTTTGTATCCGATACCGTAGACACTCTGGATGGGCCACGTCTCCTCCGACGTGCCGTCCATTACTTTCCGAAGCGCGTTCACGTGCCGGTCGATAGTCCGCGTCTCGATGTCGGACGGCAGTCCCCAGACATCCCGCAGGATTTGCTCGCGGGTTGCGGTCCGGCCGCGATGCTGGATCAGATAGCGCAACAGCCGAAACTCCAGATCGGTGAGGTCTACCGGTTCTCCGTTACGCGATACGTCTTTCGAGTCCACATCGACCTCGAGGCCCCCAACACGAAACTTGCCTTTCGTGATCTCGTCGCTGGGGTGCGTGCGGCGGAGAATGGCCTGAACGCGCGCCAGAAGTTCTTCAGTGGAAAATGGCTTGGTGAGATAGTCATCTGCTCCCAGCTCAAAGCCGCGCATCTTGTTATCATGGCCTCCCAGGCCGGTAAGCATAAGCACCGGCGTGCTGACACCTCGATGTCGTGCTTCGCGAAGGATCTCAAAGCCTCCTCTTCCGGGCAGTTTCGCATCCAGTACCAGCAAATCGTATCCTGGAAGCGAGACGGCCTCGTCCAAACCTTTCTCTCCGTCGGTGGCCAGCGTCACTTCATAGCCGTGCGACTCCAAAAACATGAGCAGACCCGTGCTGAGCTCAGGGTCATCTTCAACGATTAACAGCCGTCCTGCATTTTTTGCGTCTTTCGTGACGTCATCGGACGGTGCACGATGAGCATAACCGGTCGCCATATTCTTTAATCTTTAAGATGTGGAAGTAAGGGATGTCTCAGCGCGCTACACAAGCGTACTTTGCCGAGTCGAGTGATGGTGGTATTGATCGGAGAACAGCCGGCTTTCCGCTCCCGGAACGCCGTAGACCATCGTCACCGTCTCCGGGTCGGGAGCGGTACACGTATGGCCTCGATGATGACGTATCAAATCCTCCACATAGGGATGGCTTCCCGACGAAAGATAAACTTCGCGGGTACCGTCCCTTGACGCTGAGCCGGTGAAAAGCGCCATGTCGGCCGGTGCGCCGGCTGAGATGAACGCCCGCTGAAACGCCCGACACAGACTTTGAAATGATCTGCCTGCGCCCTCAGCGATATGAAGTTTGAACCACGGCATCATGCATGTCTCCGGTTGCCCTTCCTGGTCAAGGCCGGCCGATTAACCCGGCCTTCCACAACCATGGTACCGAAAAGACTTGAGTCCGCCTGTAAAGGGGTTGCAATAAGCGTTTCAGTCACACTTACGTTACAGTCGGTAACCTCATAAGCGTGAGATCCCTTCGATAGCGATTGGAGTGCCCCACATCTGGATTGTCAAAGCCTGCTCCTGCACCCGGCCTCGAAACCGAACGCGAAGTCCATCTCTCTGATACTCCGGGTCAAGACGCAGTGGCAGAAACCGCGCACCGCCGTCGGTGGTGATTCCGTAGAATCCGCCTTCCAGATCGACGTATACAACGCGTCCCTCCTCCTCGACGATACCCACTTCACGCGGGCGGTCGTCAACCCGGCTGGAAGCGCAGGCGGACACAAAAAGGAAGAGGAGGATGAGAAGGATTCGTAGCACTACAATGCTTTGTCCGGGACCGACGCGGTTTGTCCTACTCGGTGTATCCATCCCCCGGCAAGCACATCTTCACCCTCATAAAGAACGAGTGACTGTCCAGGCGTAATCGCACGGCGGGGCTCGGCAAAAGCAACTTCTATCGCATCATCTTCCTCCTGCCAGACAATTGCCGGAGCACCCTCGTCTTTGTAGCGGATCTTTGCGGTAACAGGACGCTCTTGCCGGAGGTCGGGGTATTTAATAAAGTTGAGTTGACGAGCCGTCAATGTCTGGCGAAGGAGCTCTTCACGCGGTCCGACGGTGATCGTGTTCGTCTCCGGATCGATGTGCGTCACATAGATGGGATAGCCTGCTGCGAGGCCCAGACCATGGCGCTGACCGATCGTGTAAAACGGGTATCCTTCATGCTCTCCGATGACGGTGCCGTCGGAAAGGACGAACTTACCGCCCTGCACCTGTTGCTCGAGCCCTTCGACACGGTCTTTCAGGAACCGGCGATAATCATTGTCGGGAATGAAGCATATCTCGTACGAATCCGGTTTGTCGGCTACACGCGTCAGGCCCAGTTGCCGTGCCATGTCCCGAATCTCCGGCTTCGAATACACGCCCAGCGGAAAGATCGACCGGGCCAGATGGTCCTGCGGCAGGCCCCAGAGCGCATAGCTCTGGTCCTTCGCGTTATCGAGGCCTTTCATCAGTACGTACCGGTCAAGATCTTCGTCCAGACGCAATCGCGCGTAATGTCCGGTGGCGATGAAATCACAGCCCAGATCATCGGCCCGGCGCATAAGTGCCGCCCATTTGATGTGCGTGTTGCAGAGCACACACGGGTTGGGCGTACGTCCGGCTAAATACTCATCCGTAAAACGCTCGATGACCCAGTCGCCAAACTCTTCCCGAATATCCACA
>CBFGXY010000205.1:0-4071 GCA_965652945.1 uncultured bacterium | reverse complement strand
TGCGATTAGGCCGCCCTTTCAGGGCTCGGATCCAGGCCTATCCAAGCCCAGGGCGATGCCCTGGGCTTGCTTCGGTCGCGCCTTCGGCACTGGCACGGGCCGTGGTGAAGATGATACCACACCGCGCCCCCATCGGACCCAGCCCCAAAGGGGCGCATCACCATAGACCAGGGCAACGCCCTGGGACAACGGCGCCCACACAATGAAGCCCTGAAAGGGCGTACCACCATAACCCAGGGCAACGCCCGGGCACGACGTCGTCCACACCAGGAAGCCCTGAAGGGGCGCATCACCACAACCAAGAGCAGAGCCTTGGAAAAACTCCAACCGTGCGATTAGGCCGCCCTTTCAGGGCTCGGATCCAGGCCTATCCAAGCCCAGGGCGTTGCCCTGGGATCGCTTCGGTCGCCCCTTCGGCGCTGGCACGGGCCGTGGTACAACGTGCCCGGCCCTCATGAATTAAGCCAGCTTATGTGGGGCCGAATCCGCCGAATGAACCGTGCGGCCGACCGCTGTTGCAATCAGCTCCACCTGTCTCATCAGCTCCTGGAATTGATCGAAGAAAAGTGACTGCGGCCCGTCGCTCAAGGCGCGATCGGGATCTGGATGGGTTTCGATCATCAGTCCATCGGCACCGGCCGCCACAGCCGCCCGTGCCATTGGAGTCACCTTGTCGCGGATACCCGTTCCGTGGCTCGGATCGACAAATACGGGGAGATGGCTTTTCTTTTTGAGAACGGGTACGGCCGATAAATCCAGCGTGTTACGCGTTGAGGTCTCGAACGTACGTATCCCCCGCTCGCAGAGAATGACGTTGGGATTTCCATTGGCCATCACATACTCGGCGCTCATCAGCAGCTCATCGATCGTTGCTGACGGTCCGCGCTTCAGGAAGACGGGCCGACCGGCGCGCCCCAGCTCCTTCAACAGCGCGAAGTTCTGCATATTCCGGGCCCCCACCTGCAGGATGTCCGCCTGCTCAGCGATCACATCGATATGACCGATCTGCATCACTTCGGTCACTACTTTCAGTCCGTGCGCATCGGCTGCTTCGCGCATCATCCGCAGCGCTTCGACACCGAGGCCCTGAAAAGCGTAGGGCGATGTGCGCGGCTTGAAAGCCCCTCCCCGCAGGATGCGGGCACCCGCAGACGCCACCGCTTCGGCCGATGTATGAATCTGCTCCTCACTCTCGACCGAGCAGGGACCCGCCATCACGATCACCTCGTCTCCGCCGATCTTTATGTCATCCAGCTCGAGGACCGAGTTTTCTTTCCTCCACGTCCGGCTCGCAAACTTATATGGCTCCGTGACCCGATAAACATTGACCACACCGTCGAGGACGTTGATGAGCCTTGTATCGAATTCGGGCCGAACTCCGATCGCGCCGAGTACGATCTGATTGATACCGCTCGATCTATGTACGTCGAAACCGAACTCATTCAGACGTGCGATTACTTTTTCGATCTGCGCCTCCTCGGCGCCGGGTTCCATGACGACAACCATTGCAATAATGCGATGTGTGATTTGAAAAGCGTTAGTACGATGTGATCAACGATACCGTTCGAGGGTAAACTTCTCCCCAAGGTAGCGCCTTCGAACTTCTTCGTCTTCGGCAAGTGCCTCCGACGTGCCATGCTTCAGGATGCGGCCCTCGTATAATAGATAGGCGCGATCAGTAATGGCGAGAGTTTCGTGTACATTATGATCGGTAATCAGAACGCCGATCCCTCGTTCTTTGAGTCCGGCAACGATCGATTGGATGTCTTCCACCGCGATCGGATCCACTCCGGCAAACGGCTCATCCAGCAGTAGGAAGCGAGGACGTGTGGCGAGCGCCCGGGCTATTTCCGTACGCCGCCGTTCCCCACCCGACAACATATAGCCTTTCGACCGACGCACCGTCTCGAGTCCGAACTCATCGATCAGTTCATCCACACGCACACGACGCTCGGCGCGAGTGATATCTTGAAATTCTAGCACGGCGTGAAGGTTGTCTTCGACTGAAAGCTGTGTGAAGACGGACGCTTCCTGAGACAGGTATCCAATTCCTCGCTGTGCCCGGCGGTACATGGCCAGATTGGTGATGCGATCCTCACCGAGAAAAATATCTCCGTCGTTGGGCCTGATCATGCCCACGATCATATAGAAAGTCGTCGTCTTGCCGGCTCCGTTGGGGCCCAGCAAACCGACTACTTCACCCTGCTTCACGTGCAGGCTGACCTCGTGGACCACCGTACGCTTGCGATAGCGTTTGGTGAGGTCCACCGCACGCAGCGTGAGCTCGGTATCAGATGTTTTCGTTACTGCCATCCTCCACGGGGAGATCGGGCTCGTAGATCAGGGGTTCACGACGCTTGTCCGCGATTGGAGCGTACGCATTCTCCCTCCGCGATTCAAAGGGGGAGTCGAGATCGAGACCGCCGAGCAGATCATTTTTCTCAGGTTTCAAACTGGGATCCCATCGAAAGCCGTCGAGCTGATATGGATCCGGAAGATCTTCAGCCGGGGTGTATTCTCCTTCGGTTCCGGAAATGATGGCAACCTGATGCAGATCTCCTGCCTGGAATCGAAAAAATATTTCATCGCCTGATCCTCGAACACCCCCGCGCAGGGCTTCGTCGTCATCCGCCAGAAAATAGATGGCCTCGGCGTTTGGACCGGTCCATATCGTCCTGAGCGTATCGTCGGCGAAGCGCGCGACCAGATCCCGACCTTTGATCTGGTGAGTTTTCTGCAGGGTCGAGTCCAGATAGGCACCAAAACTGCTGCCCCAGGTGAAGAGCGTGTCGACATCCCCTTCGAACCCGACGACCCGAATCGTATCGCCGCTCAGCTGCATGTCATCCATCCACGCGACGGGGGATCGGTATAGACGAGCTTCCTCTTCCCCCTGCCGGGGAGACTCTTTTTGCCAGCGATCGAACACCAGCGAGTCTCCTATGGCGCTCATACTTCCCTGCCAGACGCGCACATTGCCCATGCCAACGAGACGATGCAGCGAATCGGAACGGGTCGCTTCAAGGACGTCGGATCGAATGGCAAGCGTGTCACGCGGGGCGCCCAGCGAATCTGGCTCGATCTGCACCAGAATCGGATTGCCAGTGACCCTACTATAGCGGTCCCGACTCGCGTTATAGGCGTGATGGCCGAAGAGAATCGTGCGCGAGCGCACGTCCATACCCGCATCGTCGAACTCGTCCTCATCTTCGAGGTGAACAACCGCCACATTTCCCCGGGCGATGGAAATCTCCTCGTCTCGGAAGTACGTGATCGAATCCGCCTCAAGGGTGGAATTATTCTCGTCCAGCCGCACTTCGCCCGCAAATTCTGCACGCCGTTCATCCGACCAATATTCGCCTTCCAGGCTGCGCAGCGTGGTGGCACCGTCGACCAGCGTCACCCCATCATCAAAGATCGCATGTTTGCTTCGAGTGTCATACCGTCCCGACGGTGCCAGGACGACCACCTCGCCATCCGTGAGCCATACATTTCCCGATGCGTGGCCGATCTTGTTGCGGGTATTATAGAGTACCCGATCGGCCCGAAGAGAATCGCCTCGTTCCACGATTTCCACCTCGCCAACGAACTGGATCTCGCCCCGTTCGAGATACTGCGTGGCGTTTCGTGCCCGAAGAAACGTATCTCCTTGTCGAAGCCGCGTACCTACAAGTCGTCGTATGCGCTCATCGCCGATTACGCTTCCGATGAGTGAGTCGGCATGCAGGATCTCAACTTGCGTCACCGTGGTGTCTCGCGACTGTGCGGATAGCTCCGGTGCCCACACAAGCGTAAATATCAGGATCGTCCATAGACACCTCATTGCTCGCCGTCCTCCGCGGACTGTTCAGAAGCAGCGGTCTCGGGGTCGTCGCTATCGTCGATTTCCGCTTCGCCCGTTACTCGTTCCAGCGTGTAATTATCGAGGTCTTCGTCCGCATCGAGGTTGTAGCCTTCGATCCGTTCACTTGGCGTGACGATTCGTACGTAGCCCGGCGCGCTGATCCGCTGCGTTTCTTCGTTCCACAGCAGACGCTCGCTCCACATCCGGCGGTTTTCCGTACCGTCTAC
>CBFGXY010000204.1:0-4088 GCA_965652945.1 uncultured bacterium | reverse complement strand
GCATGGGATTCCGAAAGAAATCAGCCGAAGCCCAATCCAGGCGATCACATCACAACGTTTTCAGCGGCTGATTACGCCTTCTTTGTGAGCTTCGCTCGGAGAATCAACGATCACTTATCGGCGGGCGTCACAGGCAAGGTGATTCAGCGATCAATCGGCGACTTCGCGACCGCATGGGGATATAGTTTTGATGTGGGCGTGCAGTTTCGAACAGGCCGTTGGCGGCTTGGAGCCGCGGTTCAGGATGTTACTACGATGCTCCAGGCGTGGAGCGTTAATCAGGATGCGCTGCGGCCGATCGAAGAGGTTTTCGGGGAGCGTATGCCCGAAGGTGGTACGGAGCTGGTTCTGCCTGTGCTCCGACTGGGATCGGGATATCGAATTCCGATAGAAGATCATGCCATCACTTTCGGCTTCGATGTGGATGTGGCCTTCGATGGCAAACAAGTGCAGGCTGCAAATGTCGGAGGGGCGTCTCTCCATCCGAGACTCGGAGCGGAGTACGTCTTCCGCGATGTACTCGCACTGCGGGCAGGTATGAATCGAATAGGCAGCGACGGAAATGGGGGCATAGATATCGTACCGACGGTCGGAGCGGGGCTTCATCTTTCTCGCTTCATTGTGGATTATGGTTTCGGTGATTTCGCCGGAATGCCATCCGAACTCGGTTATTCGCACAGGATATCAGCCAGTGTTCAGCTTGGAAGAACTTCTGCGCAGTGAGAATTTCATCTTATCCTGAGACATGATCGGACCCCTTCATTGGCGTGAACAGTCGAATCTGGTCGAGCTTCTCGATCAGACGGCACTTCCGGCACGCGAGCACTGGATCGAGATCAGAACTGCAGAAGAAATGGCCGAGGCGATCCGCAAACTACGTGTACGCGGAGCGCCTGCGATCGGTATTGCTGCGGCATACGGCGTCGTTCTGGCTTCAATGACCTCAGATTTAGAGGGTGATGATCTGAAATCCCATCTGGCTGCCGCCATGGAAATGCTGGGCGAGACGCGGCCCACCGCCGTGAATTTGTTTTTTGCGCTTAACCGTATGCGCAGGGTGGTGCAGCAGTGGGATGGGTCCGACCCCGATAGTGTCCGGAGCGCGCTTCTGGAAGAAGCCCATCGGATATATCAGGAAGACCGAGATGCCGGTCGGAGAATCGGTGAGAACGGTCTCAGCCTGTTAAAGGATGGAATGACAATCCTGACCCACTGTCACACCGGCGGAGTAGCGACATCTGGTTATGGAACGGCTCTCGCGCCGTTGATCCTGTCTCGAGAACATGGTATATACCTGCGAGCCCTGGTTGGTGAGACACGGCCGCTGCTACAGGGAAGCCGAATCACCGCGTGGGAGCTCATGCGGGCGGGTATTGAAACCACCCTCATTACGGATTCCATGGCGGCTCATGTAATGCAGCGAGGGCTTGTGGATGTCGTGCTCGTCGGGGCGGATCGGATCGCTGCAAATGGGGATATGGCCAACAAGATTGGGACGTACGGCCTCGCCGTACTGGCAAACGCTCACGAGATTCCATTCTACGTATCGGCACCTCTTTCGACCATAGATATGCAGACAGAATCGGGAGAGTTCATTGTGATTGAAGAGCGTGATCCGAAGGAAGTAACACGCGGTTTCGGTGTCGCCACGGCTCCGGAGAATGTTCAGGTCTACAACCCGGCGTTCGATGTGACTCCCGCCCATCTGATATCCGCTATCATTACAGAACGGAGCGTGCTCCGGCCTCCGTTTGGTGCGGCGCTGGCGGACCTGTTTACTGAGAGAGAATTGAACCATCGACGTGCCGTATCCACAACTTCTCAATGATGTGAACGTTTGAGGTGATACGGGTCGCACGAATCAGCAACAATTCGCATCGGCACACGCGTACGACATAAGAATGAAAAAGAATGACTGGATTGGGCTGGGTACGAGTGTCGGACTTCACGGCATTCTGTTGTTGATATTTGCCCTCGTTGCAGGTGCATCGCCCGAGCTGGATACGCTGGGCTATATTGAGGTCGAATTCGGGCCGTTCGCTGAAGGACGGGCAGTTCAACGGGCGGTCGAGGAGCGGACCCAGCCGGAAGAGGATCCAAGCGATCGTGAACCCCAGCCGGTACCAACTTCCTCGCCTCCGCGCGACGCACGGCCCGTCGATCTTCCAGATCAGGTGGAGGCAGTCGAGGATGAAGAAGTCGTCGAAACTAGCGAAAGTGATCTGATCGCTCCCGAAGAGCCGATCAATCCCGACAACCGGATGGAAGATGAGACAAACGTCGAGGCGACTCCGCAGTCTCCTCCGGGTGATGGAGCAATCGACGGAGATGTAGGTGAGGAAACCGGAGACCAGGGTGACGGCACGGATGAACTTGAATCTGCACCCTATCGCATCGAGGGCTTGAATCGCAACCTGACGACGGGACCGAATCCTCCCTACACCGAACAGGTTGATGCCGACATTCGGGTTCGAATTACGGTTAATCCACAGGGCCGCATCGTACAGATTTTCCCGCTCGTGAAGGGGGATCCGTCCCTCGAACGCTCGATCATGCGGACTCTCACACAGAGCTGGCGCTTCGAGCCTCTGCCGGCCAACGTTCCACAGGAAAATCAGTCCGGAACCGTCTCCTTCCGCTTCCGCAGAGAATAGGTGCCCGGCGAGACGGGGCATTCCGGTTTTAGAAAACGGGTCCCGTTACCCGATCCAGCGATAGACGCAGCCCGATTGATCCCATCCCCACGAATCTCGTCCGGTTCGAGGTTTTTACGTGGTCGACACTGCTCGTCATGTTAATTCCCGGATCGAACGAAACCCAGAAATAGGGGACGGGCTGAAGCCGCATCGGTACGGAAAGGCGGATCGTACGCTCGGGAGTGCCGTGGAGAATCGCCTCGACTTCTCCCTCGTTAGCGGGGAAGGGCATTCGCATGTCGAACTCGCCCTGCCAGAGGACGTCAGCCCGCGGCGAGAAATGTAGGCCGCGCACCAGCTTGTCCGCGTAAACATCACCAAACACACCAACGCGAATGAAGTCGCTGAAATTTGTGGCTAACCCGCGCATGAGATAGAGATACTGCCCTTCGGTCTGATGTGTGTTGTACGTTCGGGCGGTGACTAGGTCCATCGATAAGCCTGCATCCAGCCACGGCGCGACGCCCGCCTGAACGATGCTTCCGGTGAGTGCCACCGAGACCGGCTCACCGGATTCGCTCATGATATCTACGTCATCGATCAACAATTGCCCGTTGATCGTAGTACGGTCGAACTGCATCCACAGATTTCCACCCACCAGCCCTTTGTTTTCATCATTCTTGGGCTGATTGTCAATGGCGAAAATAAAAACCTGCAGCGGGTTCAGGTACTTGAGCGAGAAGCCCGTACTCATGCTCGACAGCAGCCCCGATTCGATGAACGAGACGGTGATGTTGGATGACGGCCTCCAGTCGATTCGATGCCCGACCACCAATCGTCGAACGCTTCCAGCTTCAAAGGCTCGTCCATCGAATGTCTCATCCTCAGCCATTGAATCCAGTTCTCCGAGAATCGACCGAAGTGAGAGCCGCTCGCTACCAAGGCGGAAGCTAATCAGGTCATAGCTTCTCGGATTTCGGCTGATGAACAGGCCCGGGAGCGAAGGTTGACTCCAGTGATGGGCGATACGGCCAACATAGAATGAGGCATATCGTGAATCGACTCCTACATAATTTTCCTCGTTTCGCGATTGCAATCGGAGCATCGGCGAAATTCCATCGGGGTCCTTTTGGTACGATCGGTCGTGGGATATGCCCATCTGAAAAACCCACCGGTTTCCCGCCACATATCCCCGTACCGAGGCGAAGGGAAGCACGGGTTGATCATCCCCGAATGGTCGAAGCATGTCGAGCCGATCCGTCGTGGTGAGGCTGCTTCCACCACGCAACTCGGCACCTACGAACAGATCATTCGACTCCGCATACCGGCGCCCAATGCGTGCCTCGACCAGTTCCAGCCAGTGCCGCACGGTCGAATCGACCATGTGCCAGTCGACTTTGTCAAGCGCATCGGCGATCTGACCCAGTGTGTACGGAGTGGCGGTCGGGTTCA
>CBFGXY010000203.1:0-4152 GCA_965652945.1 uncultured bacterium | reverse complement strand
GAAGTCATACGATCACTGCAGCAGAGAATCGAGTGCCATTTGCGCGGCTATAGTGAGCGCCAGTGCCACGAAGATGAGGGTAAGCCATCGCCGGTCCATACGGTGTGCCGCTGCCACACCGAGCTTCGAGGAAAAGAATGATGGTACCGCTAATACCAATCCGGCAACGACATCAACATATCCTGCCGACCAGAATGAGGGCGTGTCCACTCCCCATCCCATGATCACGTAGGTCAGCACGCCGATGAGCGACGTCAGAACAATGGTGGCGCTGGAAGTGCCGGTGGAAAGGTGGATGGGATAGCGGAATACGTCATGATAGATGGGCACAAGGATGATCCCACCACCCACACCGGCTACGGCCGATAAGGTGCCTGCCGCTGCCCCCGTGGCGGCCTGTGCGGGGAAGGAGACGGGGGGCGGATCCCCTACGGCGGGCGGTTCGGATTTCCGCAGTGCAAACCAGGCCATCCGAAGGACGGACATGACCAGAATGGCGGCAAACACAAGCTGAAACGCTTTCGCATCAAACCATGGCTGCGTGGTGATGAAGCGCGCCGCAAGGATTACCGCCACGCCGCTCGTGACTCCCGTGCCGATCGCGGTCCGTAGCACGGCCGACTTTCTTCTGAGTTGATGCCTGGTGCCCGACGTAGCCGCCAGAAGGACGCAAAAAAGGCTGGTCGCCACAGTCAGCTCTGCAACGAGAGCCGAATCGATTCCTATTGATTTATAATAATACAGCAGAACGGGAACGAATATGATTCCTCCACCGACCCCCAGAAGTCCTACAAGGAAACCCGTTCCGAGTCCGGCCAGGAGCAGGATGATCACTTCGGTCAGTCCCATTTAATCGCTTCCGAATACCTGCATTTGATCGGTAATGTCGACGTGTAATGATCAAGGGCCGGCCAGGACCTGCCGATAGCGTTCACCATTCTCGATGACGCTCACGGCCTCGGCCAATTGCGCATCGTGATGGAAGGAGGCCCGGATGCGTTCTGTGTCGTTATAGTATCGCGTTAGAATCTCATCCCGCAATCTGATCTTGAGCCGTTCCACGTGCCGCTCGAAATCGAGATTCTTATCCACCTCCATGGCCTGCTCAAGTGACTGCAGATCTCGCATGGATCCCCTGTACCCCGCTTCCTCCAATTCTTCCCGCATCGCATCGAGAAGCCGTTCCGCGTCCGTTCGATACGAGAAATCCTCGTCATCCAGCCATTTTCTAAAGTCTTCTACGGTTGCATCGGCGACCTCAAAATCGTGGCCGATCGTATCGTGTGCCGCTGCGAAGCGGTTAGCATACATGAAAAACGCGGCCCGTCGGTCGAGGGCCTGTTCTAGTTCGCTGCGGGGTTCATCCCCCACAGGCACATCTGGTTCGACACCGCTTCCATCCCAGACTGCTCTCCCTGCTACCGTGCGGTACATCCTCCGTAATGAATCCGGACGCGCCGAGGCGAGTCCGTCATGCGCGGAGTAATCGACATCCTGAATGCTTCGGCCGCTCGGCATATAATATCGGGCGGTCGTGATTTTGAGCGCCGTATTGTACGGCAGTCGCCGAATGGTCTGGACGAGGCCTTTTCCGAAAGACCTTGTGCCCACGAGCACGCCTCGGTCGAGATCCTGTACCGCTCCAGCGACGATCTCGCTGGCGGAGGCAGATTCGTCGTCGATCAGAATCGCCAGCGGGATGTCGCCCAGAAGTGGCGGGCGGCGGGTCCGGAACGTTCGCTCTGTACCTGCGGCCTTCCCGCGGGTCGTCACTACTGCGGTGCCCTCCGGCAGAAACAGTTCCATCACTTCGACCGCACCATCGAGAAGCCCTCCGGGATTCCCTCGGAGATCCAGCACCAGCGACTGTAGCTGCTGTGTCTCTATCATTCCCTGCACGGCCTCCTGCACCTCTCGCGATGCGTTCTGTGCAAACCGATCCAGTTTGATATACCCTATACCTCGGACCGTGTCGTCGTAAACGAATCCCGAAAAGGAGACATCCTTGACTCGCACATGCTCACGTCGCAGTGTAAAATGTAGTGGGTCATCTACTCCTTCTCTGCGAATCGTAAGATCTGCCGTGGTGCCGGGTTCGCCCCGCAATAAGGCTCGCGCATCGTTGAGGGTCATGCCCTCGGTCGGTTGGTCTCCGATGTGTGTGACGATATCGCCCGCGCGCACACCTTGACGAAACCCACTGGCACCTTCCACAGGCGAGATCACGATCAAGCGCCCGTCCCGGATGCCCATCGTCAGGCCGATACCGACGTAGCGGCCGCGCGACAAGATGTCTAGTTCAGCCTGGTCAGCTTCGTCGAGGAAGGTGGTGTATGGGTCGAGGCGTCCCAGCATGGCATCGATGCCCGTTCTCATTAGACGTTCGGAGTCTACGTCATCCACATACTCCGATACGATCTCCTCATACATGGCTCCGAAGATCTGGAAATTCTTTCGGAGTGCGAAGAAGTCGTCCGTGCGGGGGAGAAAAAATCCGCCGATAAGCGCCACGAACAAGAGAACAACCGCGGTCGACGCGAAAAGAATCGATCGTTTATCGACGCGCATTATAAATCTCCGTAGATAAGGACCACTCGATCGACCGGGAATCGATGTGGCGACAGGTTCCTCCGAAAACAGTGCCGGCGGCCGGTGCTACTCGAGTGCTGCCCGTAGTTCGGCTTCCCGCTTCTTGTGAACGTAAGCCGAAATGAAGATCGAGGACTCGTATAGCAGGTACAGGGGAATGGCTACAAGAATCTGCGACATTGGGTCCGGCGGCGTAAAGAATGCGGCCATCACGAGTGTACCGACAATGGCATACCGCCGGTACTTCCGCAGGATATCCGGTGACAGGATCCCCATTCGCGAGAGGAAATAAATGACGACCGGAAGCTCGAACAGAAGGCCCGTACCGAAGGCCCAGAATGTCACCATACTGAAATAGCGGGTGATGTCGAACTGGTTGACGATCGTATCGGAAATCTGATAGTTAGCAAAAAACTGCAGCGCGACGGGAGTCACGATCAGATATCCGAAAAGAATGCCCGAAATGAAGAAAAACGTCGCGAAAATGGACGAAAACTTGAGCCCTCGTTTTTCGTTCGCATAGAGACCGGGCTCGATGAAGCGCCATAGGTTATAGACGATTGCCGGAGACCCCGCGACGACGCCCACCGCCGCGATCGTTCCCAGGTGCGCCATGAACTGCCCCGTGATCGTGCGGTTGAGCAGTTGCAGCTCCTTTGCATCGACTCCAAAGAGTTGATACATGAAGAAGGAGGGTTTGGCCGGTCCGAGGAGGATGCTGTCGATGATGAACCGACTGAAGAAGGCGCATACCACCACCGCGACACCAACTGCGATAAGGCTGCGCAATATCGCCCAGCGGAACTCCTCGAGATGATCGAGGAAAGGCATCTCGGCAAGCTCCTGCTGCGGCTCGGGCGCGTGTCCTGTTGCGCCATCGCCGTGCAGGGTGTCGTCGGGTAGAACCGGAGTTCGTCGGGAGCGGAAAAGTCTCATCGCGCGACCGTCCGAGGAATCATATTGAGTCGGAGCTGCTGCGCACGCTCTCGCGCAGGTTGAGATCCAGCAGGGAGTCAACCCAGAGGCCCTCACTCTCCATTCGACCGCGACCGCTGCTCCAGGTGAAATTGAACAGCGTCAGGAGCCCGACTACTGTGAAGCCGTCGCTTCGAAGAAGAGAAAGTGCGCGACCGGCACTGCGACCGCTGTTGAGGATGTCATCGAGCAGCACGATGGGCTGCTCCCGATCGAGCGGGCCTTCTACGATTCTCCTGCGACCGTGGGGTTTACGCTGCTCGCGCACGAACCCTCCGCGAAATGACGGATTCGAAGGAACCGACAAAACAGCGCCGACCATCGAAAACGCGCCGAATCCGAAACCTGCCACCTGATGCACCCCCTTCATCCGGAGTCGATCGGCAAGCACGTGGCCCACTTCAGAGAAAAGCTCGCCGTCGAGCATCGGTATGCGGGTATCCAGAAGCCACCCGATTGCCTGACCGCGTGGGTCCGTGATGAGCTCTTGTTCTCGGCGAACGAGCGCGCGGTCGTATAGCCGCCGACCGAGGTCGACCAGATGCGTCTCAGAAACCGGATCGGATTCGTTGCGCTCTATGTACTTCT
>CBFGXY010000202.1:0-4159 GCA_965652945.1 uncultured bacterium | reverse complement strand
GAACAATATCGTTCGCTGCTGATGATGCTCGAGGCGACGGCTCGCTTCCGCAATCTTCTCACGGATATCCTTCACGCCCGCAAGGACGGCGTTCAAGGATGAGAAATGAGCACGTGTAGTGTTCGCTATGATCCTCGCGAGTGTGGTCTTGCCCGTGCCCGGAGGTCCGAAAAAGATGAGCGATGTGACACGGTCGGCTTCAATGGCCCGGCGCAACAACTTTCCCGGCCCGAGAATATGAGGCTGACCGACAAACTCATCGAGAGTGCGCGGTCGCATCCGGTCGGCGAGTGGGGCGCTCCGACTGCGGTACTGCTCGGCTGCTTCCTGAAACAAACTGGACATGTAAAAGACATCTGATGACACGCGTTCCAACGCCGTCATTGACGTAAAGCTTCGGATACGAGGGGCACATCCGGTTACATTTGAATGTTAGGCGATCAAACGTAAACCAGACCGAAGTCAATCATGCAATCATTCAAGTTCTGGCCCGTCGCTCTGCTCCTGGTCTTCGTCTCGGTCACCGCCTCGGGGTGCGAACTGATCGCCGACATTTTTCAGGCCGGCGTCTGGGTAGGCGTGATCTTGGTAATCGCCGTCATCGCGGGCATCTTTTTTCTTTTCAAAATGCTGGTGCGCCGCTGACGCCGGTAATCTCCCAGGGGTGACTCTTTAATGGGTCGTCTTGAACGCTTCCAGCATAGAGGCTTCGAACAAAGTCGCGCCTCCCTGAGAAGGATGACGGACGTAGCGGCATTCCAGTCCGAGCTCCTGCTGAAGAAGGCGTTCAGCCTTGCGACCCACGGCATAGATTTGCTCGGGTTGAAGAGCATCGATGACCGCCCGGTTGAGTTCGGCGAATTGTCGAATCTCTGACACGCGAGGCCCCCGTATCGTGTCCGGGCGACCGGCATGAAAAGGATGGAACGGGACCGTATTCCATATAAAAAATTGTGGGAAGTAGGGCCGGAGTATGCGCCAGAAAATATTCGCGCTATATTCCGTCATGGGTTTGGTGTCCACTGACGTGCGCTTGCCGTCAATCGGGAAATCTGATTCGAGCAGCTGCGCCTCGCTCGTAATCGGTACACCGGAAAATCGACATCCCCACGGACCCGGCGCTTCGATCATCAAGAGCACAGGGGGGCGGTTCGGGTAGGCACGAAGGTAATTCCGCAAGTTCTCCCGGCGGATCGAGGGAGCGTCTTGGAGGTCACGATTACCATCCACCCTGTCTTGATACATATTGAAGAGATCGTCTGACGATGGTATCGCAAATAACTCCCTTTCAAAAAGGACAGCGATATCCCGCGCCCAATCCTGCATCACATCACAAGTAGAGTTCTGGCGATCAATTAAACGTAAAATCAGGCACTCGCCTCTTCGCTGATCGCATTGACTTCCTCCTCGATCACATCAAACTGCTCCACCGGAAGTGGGTTCGAGAGGTCGAATGCGGCCTCATAGCGTAACGTATCCCGCAAATAGAGTCGATAATAGTAGCGCTGATTTTCATGGTCGAACGACTTCGACCAGCGGTTGATCTCGCGTGAAGGTCGCGCGGCGATCGTCTCTTCATCCGATGGAAAATAGACGGTTTCCGCGTCTCCATCATCGTCCGCATATCCACCATACCGATTGGCTTCCTGCTCCGAGCCATCCGGGTTGCGATGGTCGTGACTTAAATGCAGACGCCCTTCAACCTCTCGCATGATCCATGTTCTCGAACGGTCGTCGTCAACATAAAAGGGCATCCTGACCTCTCCATCCGTGCATTCATCCATTATCATGACGAGGTCGGCTCCATCGAGTGGACTGCCCTCGCCCAACTCTACTACGGTGCTCTCGCCGCGATAGGCGTATCCGCAGTAATCCGCATAGTTATCCAGAAAGCTCTTTCTAGTTGGTTCGGATGTGCACGCAGACGCGATAAATACAATCAGAAGGGCCGAAACTATCGCCGCCTTGAAATGATGGATCATGGAGGAAGTTGTGGATTGAGGCATGAACCCGGCTGGTACTCGTATTAGAATGATGGGCTTTAATCACCTGACGAGGTCGGGCGCTGTGACGGGCGCGTTTCATATCCCCAGTGCATCGGGGGAAGTGGAACGGGGTTGGAGAGATCAAAGACGAGGTGATGCCTCCACTCGCCGTTGCGCACCGTCCCGTACTCGAACCGATCGCCGGGGTGGATCTCGATTCGCCATCCCCCCGACATCTCACCCCGTACAAACAGAAACTCTTGTCGATTCGCTGTTCCTTCTGAGACCGTTTGGCCTCCATACCAGGTGTTCTCCTCCTCGCTTCCATCGGCGTTGCGGTGGTCGTGCCGCAGTTCGAGTCCGTCATGATGACGAATGAAAACCCAGGTGCGGGAACGATCGTCGTCGACGTGAAGAGGAAATCGCAGTTCCTCATCGCCGCACTCCCAGAAATGCACGATGAGTTCAGCTTCGGGATCGATTTGATCGTCCGGTGCCTGAAGAAGCTCTCCAACGGCTGCTGATTCGCACAGTGCAGCAAGGCTGGCCCAGAATGCATCCTGAGAAGACTCGTCAACCGACGGTCTGGCACCATCAGAGGGCATCGTCGATGCGGTACTGATTACTGCAAGTATCGTGATAAACACGGATATCGAACGGTGGAACTGCATAGACCAGGCACCTCACCAATTAGAAGATGTCGGTTGCGATCAATCACTCTGCTGAATGATAGGGAGAATTATGGTCGGACGCGATGCTGAGCGACGTTAGATCTTGCGTTTCGGACGTTGAGATAATTGCATCTACCGAAGTCGGTCGTTTCTTTCTTGATAGTGATCACAAGAATTTACGACATGTCTCCATGACCATGCGCTTCAACTGGATACTGATAATTATTGGGATGGGAGTTGTCTCGACGGTCACGGCACAGTCGAACGTCGATTCTTTGGAAATTGCGGAGATGAACCGACTTGGTGCCCTTTTACATGCGTATGATCAGGCGGCATGGCACGGTAGCGATGCGATCATGCCGCTTGTCAGGAATGATGATCATCTCCATGATCGTGTTGAGGGATACGTTGTCGAGCAGACTGAAGTGGGCTGGCAAGTCGGCTTCGGGCGTCTCACCGAGGACGGATCCGCCTTTGCCGTTGCTCTCGAAGTCGTTCTGGATGAGGAATACGGTGTTCTTGACGCGGTGTCTTTCGATGACCCTGACCTGCGGACGGGTTTCTACCGCGTGGCGATGGCGGCGCGCAATAGAGCCAATGCGCGTTTCGACCCTCCTGAACAGGTTATGTACAATACTGCGGTGATTCCCGGTCCGACGGGATCAATCTATATTTATTTTCTGCCGGCGCAGCCTGCTCACCGGGTGTATTATCTTGGCGGAGACGTCAGGTATACCTATGACCCTGCGTCGGACACGATCATTGCGGAGAAGCCTTTGCACAGCGGCATGCTGACAATCGATCTTCGTGGAGATCATTCGCCTGCGTCAATGGCCACAGCAGTTCTTACCGAGATTCCCACTGAAACGGACGTGTTCTTTGCTCGCTCTCGGCCGGCTCCCGAGGGCGGACTGGCGGGTCATTACGTGATTACACAAGACTGGGTCTTCGTGCTGGATTCTTCGGGGATCGTGGAATATATGACAGTTGAGGAGTTCGGGAACATGATTCAGTCGCCTGATGATTAATCCACCTTCGTTGTTCTTGTGGAATATCATTGTGAGGCGGCCCCATGGAGCAGGTCACGATTTATCTGGCAGGTGAGATTCATAGTTCATGGCGTGAGGAACTGCGACAGCTTGTCTCCAGACATAATATTCCTGTACGGTTTGTTGGGCCACAGGAGGTTCACGATCGATCGGATGATGTGGGGGAAGATATTCTGGGTAAGCAGCCGTCCGACAGGTATCGGGACCTCATGGGCGCAGGCGTCAATACGCTCCGGACGCGGATCCTCTTGCGCCGCGCGGATCTTGTCGTTGCCTATTTCGGCGACAAATACCGGCAGTGGAACACGGCCTCGGATGCCGGAGCTGCTGTAGCATCGGGAGTACCGCTCCTATTGGTCCGTGCGCCCGAACTCATCCACGCCCTCAAGGAGTTGGATGCGATGGCAACGTTTACCGTCGAAACGCTCGAACAGGCAGCGCAAGCTATCGCCTA
>CBFGXY010000201.1:0-4167 GCA_965652945.1 uncultured bacterium | reverse complement strand
GATCTGGATTAGACCGCTTGATGAGCAGCGGGCCGAGGTCCAGGTAGAGATCGACTATCTCAGACGGATCGTTCTCCTCCGTCAGGAGATCCATTTTATTGAACAGCACACCGGCAGGCAGTTCATTTCGACCGGCCACAAGCAGAATCCGATCGATGAATCCGGGATTGGGCCGAGGAAAATCGACCGACTGGACCGCCCAGACCATGTCGACATTGGCTACGATCACGTGCTCGATACCGACTCGCCGTCCAGCGGCACGTCGCACCAGGCGGTTGCGGCGTTCGTGAATGTCGGTGATTAGTCCGGTGTCGTCATCGCCGAGGCGAATCGTCACTCTGTCTCCTACGGCTACGGGATTGGTCGTATCCGAGTCCTGCAACCTGAACCGTCCCCGCACTTTCGACGGAATCGTTCGATCTTGTGTGCGCACGTCGTACCAGCTGCCCGTCGATCGGATGACGACCCCGTCGAGATACTCCCGCCTGTCACCTCCCGGCTCCATTTCGGTCATTCGATGATCATTTCCTCCGGATGTTACTTGGTTTAGCTTCTGAAACTTGCGATTCAAAGGTACGTCTACGATCGGAGTTGCACGAAGTAACCTGCCACGGCAACATTCGGTTCATACTATGACAGAGCAGAAGGGACAGCACAGCGAGCAGTATCAGGAGACCCGCCGGAAATTCGATGATCTGAGTATGGAAGATAAGGCGGTGTTCTTGCTTGAATCCACCATCTCGACCATCGCTCGCGGAGTAGAACAGATCAGTCGCTTTGTGGCTGACTCCCTGGAGAAAACCTTCGACGCCGCAGAGCAGAGGCGTTCGAGCTCAGAAGAGCGGTCCGAGACCTCCTCTTCATCTTCTCCGGAGTCGGAAAACGGTTCGAGTGGCCATGAGTGATCGGAACAGGCGTGTCGTAGAATTCGATCGCCTCAATCTTCTCGGAAAGGCGGTCTTCGCGGGAGGCGCGGCCGTTCGACTTGCGGCGAACGCGATAGACTCTGTCATCGATCGCGCAACCGATACGTGGGTCGAGGCAGAACGAGCCTTTCGGCAGGGAGCTGACCCGAACGTCGACGATGCTCATATCCTCGATGAGCACTCCAGGCGGAGATCCGGCACGAAATAATCCGAAGAATGTATTCCAACAAAAATGGGCGACCGATTGGCCGCCCATTTGCGTTTTAGTTAATCACGGCGCCTTCCGCCGTTTCTTCCCTGACGGGAGGCCGCTGGTTCTTCTCAGCCTCCGGAATGCGGAATAGTTCAACTGGATCGGTCTCGGGCTCGTCTTCGAGGACGATGTCGATCACTTCACCCATGCGCTTGACGTACTGGATTTCGATGCCTTTCAGGGCTTCTTCCTCGATTTCCTTGACGTCTTTCTCGTTCCGCTCGGGCAGGAGGACGAGGTCTATTCCTGCGCGTTTGGCAGCCAGCACTTTCTCCTTGATTCCGCCGACTGGCAGCACAAGGCCTCGAAGTGTGATTTCACCCGTCATGGCCACATTGTGTTTGATGCGGCGCTGCGTGTAGATCGAAATCAACGCAGAGAGCATAGCCACACCCGCCGAGGGACCATCCTTAGGAACCGCCCCCGCCGGTACGTGCACGTGCAGGTCCCAGTAACGGAATGCTTCGCTGGGGATAGACAGCTTATCTGCGTGTGCCTTCACGTAAGAGAAAGCAGCCTGAGCCGATTCTTTCATAACGTCGCCGAGCTGACCCGTCAGGATCAAACGCCCGTTACCGCGCGAAATGGAAGCCTCGATGAACAGAATGTCACCACCGGATGGCGTCCAGGCCAGGCCGGTTGCCACACCGGGTACTTCCGTACGTTCGGCAACGTCCGAGAAAAACTTCCGTGCCCCAATGAGGTCCTCGATATCATCCGCTTCTACGACCGCTTCGGTGATTTCCTCCAGCGCCACTTTCTTGGCGACGCCTCTGGCCACCGATCCGATCGTGCGCTCAAGCTGACGAACGCCTGACTCACGCGTATAGCCATCGATCAGGAGATTGAGGGCCTCGTCCGTGATCTTGAACTGCTCTTCGGTTAGACCATTACGTTCGATCTGACGGGGCGCCAGATACTGCCGCGCAATCTGCAGCTTCTCATCCTGCGTGTACCCGTTGATCTCGATCACCTCCATACGGTCGCGCAGAGGCGCCGGAATCATCTCGAGGTAGTTTGCCGTGGCGATGAAAAGCACCTTAGACAAGTCGTAATCCAGCTCGAGGTAGTGATCGTTGAACGCATGGTTCTGCTCGGGATCGAGAACTTCGAGCAGTGCGCTCGAAGGATCCCCGCGAAAGTCTGCGCCCAGCTTATCAACCTCATCCAGCATAAACACCGGATTGGCCGTGCCCGCCTTCTTCATGCCCTGGATGACGCGTCCAGGCAATGCCCCGACGTACGTCCGCCGGTGTCCGCGAATTTCAGCTTCATCCCGAACTCCACCCAGACTCATCCGGACGAACTCGCGGCCCATCGCACGTGCGATGCTCTTGCCAAGGCTCGTCTTTCCAACGCCCGGTGGGCCGTAGAAAAGAAGGATAGGCGCTTTCATGTCGCCCTTCAGCTTCAGCACCGCCAGGTGCTCGAGGATCCGTTTCTTGACCTGCTCGAGTCCGAAGTGATCCTCGTCCAGAATCTCTTCCGAAAGTTTCAGATCAAGATGATCTTCTGAATACTCGTTCCAGGGCAGGGCCAGAATCCAGTCCACATAATTGCGCGTGACGGCGTAGTCAGGGGCCGCCGGGTTGGTCCGTGAGAGACGATCGAACTCCTTATCGAGCGCTTTCACCACGTGCTCAGGCAGATCCTTTTTCTCAGCCTTCTCACGCAGATCGGCCACCTCGGCTCCTCCGAACTCGCCCTCACCCAGCTCCTCCTGAATTGCCTTGAGCTGCTGACGAAGGAGATACTCACGCTGCTGCTGGTCCACATCCGTCTTGACGCGCGAGCGGATCTCTTCCGAGAGCTGCAGCACTTGCAACTCGCGGTTCAGCAGGGTCATCACCAGATCCGCTCGTTCAACGATCGGAAGCGTCTCCAGAAGCTTCTGCTTCTCCTCAACTTCTACCTGCAAGTTGGACGCTATGAAGTGAATCAGGAATGCCGGTGAATCGATATTCTGAATGGCGTAGGCCGCCTCGCTGGGCAAATTCGGAGACATGTTGACGATTTGAATCGCCAGCTCCTTGACCGAGCGGATCCGCGCCTGGAGCTCGATGTCGTCTTCCACTTCGGAGTCTGTCACTTCTTCCAGAGGTGCGACGCGCGCACGGAAGTAGGGATCAACCTGAGGATACTCCAGCGACCGGAAACGACGTTTACCCTGAATCACGATGGACTTCGAGCCATCGGGCATCTTGATGAGCTTCAGGATGGTAGCTACAGTCCCCACCTCGTAGAGATCATCCTCTGTCGGATTCTCCAGATCGGCATCTCGCTGAGCTACTACGCCTATCAGACCATCGTCATTAAATGCATCCTTGACGAGGCGAAGGGAAGCATCGCGTCCCACCGTGATTGGCAGCACAACGCCCGGAAAAAGCACTGTATTGCGCAGTGCCAGAATGGGAAGCGTCTCCGGAACGTCCGCCATGCTCATTTCCTTCTCCTCATCGGCAGTAGGAAGTGGAATGCTCTGCTCCGGATTATCGTCTGTTACTAATCTATAAGGATCGAAAATCACAGTGTGCGTGATGATTGTTCAATGGCGAAATCGGTGGTCGGTAGCGCGTCTGGCGCACCGGACTAGACAATTCCCAAAAAATGAGCCAACGAAAGAACTCTGACAGCCTGTCAGGAGCTGCGCTCCAGTAGGTCACGAATGGCGCCATCGAGTTCGTCAAGCTTGAACGGTTTGGCTACCACCGCATCGATCGTTTCATCGACTCCTCCGATTTCCGTATCGCCGGTCAGGAGGATGATGGGAAGAACGGGGTAGGTGCGTCGTACTTTTTCCGCGAGCTGGCGCCCGTTCATATCAGGCATGCCATGATCCGTGAACATGATGTCGATGTTCTCGTGCTCCCGTTTGAGCAATCCCAATGCTGCCTTGCCCGATTCCACTGCAACAACCTCATGCCCTCGACGAGAGAGGAGCTTCGTAAGGAGCGAGCGCACCATAGGTTCATCATCTACAACCAGGAT
>CBFGXY010000200.1:0-4198 GCA_965652945.1 uncultured bacterium | reverse complement strand
AGCACGGACCTGACCTTTACGGAGGATGTGGGTGGTCGCTTCGAAGCGTACAACTGGCACGTTGTGCGCGTAGAAGACGGAAACGATCTCGGCGCTTTGCGAGAAGCCATTTCGGCATCCCAGAAAGTGACCGATAAACCGTCGTTGATCATCGTCTCGACGAAGATTGGATTTGGTAGCCCGAACAAAGAAGACACGGCGTCGGCACACGGCGAACCGCTTGGAGCAGACGAAGCCGTTCTCACGAAGAAGAACCTCGGGTGGCCGTCGGACAAGACATTTTATGTACCGGAAGATGTAAGCGAGCACTTCCGGACGGCCCTGCAAAAGGGAGAACAATGGGAGAGGGAGTGGGATGAGCTGTTTGACAGCTATAAAGCTCAGTATCCAGAAGCGGCCGCAGAATACGAGCAGTGGCAGGCAGGTGATCTGCCTGAAGGCTGGGATGCGGATCTGCCCGAGTTCGAAGTAGGCAAAAGTCTCGCGACGCGCGCTTCAGGTGGCGAAGTACTCAACGCCATCGCGCCGAAGATCGGCTTCCTCGTGGGTGGATCGGCGGACCTGACGCCTTCCAATAAGACCGACGTAAAAGGCCGAGATGACTTTCAGAAGCACACGCCCGATGGTCTCTATGTACGATATGGCGTCCGAGAGCACGCCATGGCTTCGATCAGTAACGGGATCTCGCTGCATCACGGCCTCCGTCCGTATTGCGGAACGTTCCTGATCTTCAGCGACTACATGCGGCCGGCGGTCCGTTTGAGCGCATTGATGCGCCAGGGCGTGATTTATGTGTTCACCCACGATTCGATCGGGCTGGGCGAAGACGGTCCAACACACCAGCCGATCGAACATCTGATGTCGCTTCGGGCAATCCCGAACCTGACGCTGATCCGTCCCGCCGATGCAACGGAAACGGCGCAAGCCTGGCGCGCGGCAATCCTCAATACCGAGGGACCCACAGCACTTGCACTGACTCGACAGGGGGTGCCGACACTCGATCGGAGCACGCTTGCCTCCGCTGACGGGGTCCACAAGGGTGCGTATGTGCTCAAAGGTGGTGCGGATGATGAGCTGATCTTGATCGCGACCGGCAGTGAGGTGCATCTCGCACTCGGCGCGGCAGAGGAGTTGGAATCAGACGGTGTCAAAGTCCGCGTGGTAAGTATGCCCTCATGGGAGCTTTTCGAAAAACAGTCTGAAGAATACCGGGAAAGCGTCCTGCCAAGGTCCATCGCCCGACGCGTTTCGATCGAAGCCGGTGTGACGATGGGATGGGAGCGATACATTGGTCTCGATGGTCTTGCCATTGGGATCGATCGATTCGGAGAATCGGCCCCAGCGGAGCGGCTGTTCAAAGAGTTTGGTTTCACCGTCGATAACGTTGTGAATCACGCACGTAAGCTGTTGTGAACCAATGCTTGTAGAGTGACGACATGAAGAATTGCATCATCATTCTTGTATTGATGATGGCGGCTTCTGCGTCGCTCGTGTTCGGGCAGGTGGAATCGAAAACAGATTACGCATGGAGGCAGATCACCCGGCAGGAAGGCCTGCAGATCGATTACATCTATTATGGTGCGGAATCTCACCGCAAAGGCCTTGTGGCCCGGCTTCGGAATCATAATGCCCACGCCGTCGAATACCGCTTCGTGGTGGTGATCCGCTCAGAGGAGCGGGAATACGTCGATGGGGTGCGCGGTGTTATCGCCGCTCAGTCGGACCTGACAGGGGACGACCCGGGTCTGTACTGGGCTCCCTTCGATAGGGGAGAGAGCATCACCGAGGTCGGGTTGCGGGGCCTGCGCATAGGAGCGATGAAAGCAGCGGAATGAGAATCCAGCTTGACGCGACGCCGCGCGGATCTCATATTCGTCAGACCTCCATTCAATCTGATACCCCCTCATGTCGCACGACCGACGTCAGTTCCTGACCTATTTCTCCTCCATCGGGCTTGGTTCTACGTTGTTTCCGGGCGTCCTCTATTCGAACGTGGCCGAGGGTGAACCGATTACGGTCGAAACGATCGAAGCCGCAGAACGAATCGCAGGCATCAGCTTCACCGCGGAGCATCGCGAGATGATGGTCGAAGACCTCAATAGTCGCCTCGACCGCTTCGAGGAGCTTCGGGACATGCAGATTCCGAACGACGTTCCCCCGGCCCTTCAATTCGACCCAACGATCGGGGGCGTACATCCCGACCCTGCGGGAGCGCCCGTATTCGTTGAACGAGTAGTTGACCTGCCGACTGATCCCGAGGATCTCGCATTTCTCTCGGTTGCCGAATTGTCCAGCCTGATCCGGCGTCGTGAATTGTCATGTGTGGAGGCGACACGCTTTTTCCTGGATCGATTGCGCAGGTATGACGGCGTATTGGAGGCTGTCATCACCTACACCGATGATCGGGCGCTGGCGCAGGCTCGGCTGCTCGACGAGGAGCTCGACAGAGGTGTGTGGCGCGGACCGTTGCACGGAATTCCGTACGGTGCCAAAGATCTCCTTGCCGTTAAAGGATATCCTACCACCTGGGGCGCCGCACCCTATCGTGACCAGAGCTTTGACTACGATGCGGCAGTCGTCGAGAAGCTCGATGCTGCGGGCGCGGTTCTGCTGGCAAAGCTGTCCGTGGGCGCGCTGGCGTGGGGGGATGTCTGGTTCGGGGGGACCACAAAGAATCCCTGGAATATCGAACAGGGTTCGAGCGGATCATCCGCAGGATCGGGTGCCACGGTATCAGCCGGGCTGCTTCCATTTGCACTGGGCACCGAAACGCTTGGCTCAATAGTTTCTCCTGCAAACAGAAATGGAATAACCGGTCACCGGCCTACTTACGGACTGGTAAGCCGGTACGGGGCCATGTCTCTGACCTGGTCCATGGATAAAATCGGACCCATGGCGCGATCAGCGGAAGATTGCGCACTCGTGTTCGATGCAATTCGAGGCGCAGATCCGCGCGACACGTTTTCGCGGGACGCAGGATTTGTTTTTGACCCCGAGATGGATGTCTCGACTCTTCGCGTCGGATTCCTCGCCGACGCATTTGCGGCAGACTACGCGAACCAGGGCGCCGATCAGCGTTCACTCGATGTACTCCGGTCTCTGGGCGTCGAGCTGGTGCCGGTCACGCTCCCGGACGACATGCCGCTTTCAGCAATGATGATGACGCTTGATGTAGAGGCGGCGGCTGCATTCGATGACCTTACACGCTCGGGCCGGGATTCGTTAATGGTCCGACAGACTAAGAATGCCTGGCCGCATGTCTTCCGAACGGCCCGGACGATGCCGGCCGTAGAATTTCTACAGGCAGCTCGCGCCCGAACGCAGTTGGCCCGAGAAACCACCAGTCAGTTTGCGGATTTTGATGTCATCATCACGCCAACGTACGGCGGGGGATCACTTTCGGTAACGAACCTCACAGGTCATCCCTCTGTCACGCTTCCCAATGATTTCGCAGCAGTGGCGGGATCATCCGAACGCCGCGAGCCTCGAAGCATCACGTTTCTGGGTAGCCTGTATGACGACGGCAAACTCTTGTCGCTCGCGCATGCCTATCAGCAAGAAACGGATCACCACCGCAGAAGACCGCCAATTCGATGATGTTCGTCAGTTCCCAACGCATTACGAGTCACTCGGCTCAGATATTTGATGGATGAACTTCTGGGCGCGCCGATCGGTGCGCTGATCATTTTCCTGCTCCGGATCATCGACGTTTCGATGGCGATCATCCGAATGATTTTCGCCGTCCGTGGTCAGCGAGGTCTTGCTGCGATCATCGGGTTCTTCGAAGTGCTGATCTGGCTAATCGCCGTCGGAAGTGCGCTAAGCCACCTCAACTCGATTCTCCACGTGGTCGGCTATGCTGGCGGTTTCGCAGCTGGTAACTACGTTGGAGTCTGGCTCGAGGGCAGGTTTGCTATCGGCGTTAATGTGGTTCGCGCCATCATGCCGATCAAAGAAGACGGCAGCAGTACGGGAAAATCGGCTGCGAAGGCACTTCGTCGCGATGGGTTTGCCGTTACTGAGCTACAGGGCCACGGCCGAGAAAACGCTGTGATCATATTAAACGTGGTGGTCCCGCGCAAACGTGTGCCCTATGTGCTGGCGGTCATCAATAATCACGATGCCGAGGCATTCGTAAGCGTGGAGGGATGACCTGTGAGGTTCGTTACCGAAAGTGATCCCCCGCCGTACGTTGGCG
>CBFGXY010000199.1:0-4213 GCA_965652945.1 uncultured bacterium | reverse complement strand
TGAGGATGGATTCGGCTTGTCGCCACGCCGGATTACAATCTCTACTGTGGGACTGGCTCGCAGGATACGCCAGATCGCGGATGATGGGTTGCGAACGAACCTGGCGGTATCTCTACACGCGCCAACTGATGCCCAGCGCTCGAGCATTATGCCCGTAAACCGAGCCGCCGCAACAGACCTTACCGCACTTCGGGAAGCGCTGCAGTACTATACTTCTCGGACTGGAAACCGGGTCACGTATGAGTACTGTATGTTCGCAGGTGTAAATGACTCTCTCGAGGATGCCGAGAACCTGGCACGGTTTGCCCGGGAGGCCCCTGGAAAGGTGAATCTCATTCAGTACAATCCGGTGGAAGGTACCGAATTCAGACGCTCGCCCGAGGTCAGAGTGAATGCCTTCATGCAGCGGCTGGTAGATCGGGGAATTACCGTCACGCTGCGGCGCAGCCGGGGACAAGACATCGATGCCGCCTGTGGGCAACTGGCGGCAAAGAAGGCGGCCGTGTAACGGATCAGATGGATCCGTCCAATCACATGGTCACGTGGCCGACCTTGCGCCGACTCTCGAAAACGGTAGGCCGGACACGGCAGTGAACGATCGTTGCGGAAAAGTACAGAACCTGCGGTTGCACTCTTGTTCAAAGGAGTATATCCTGACGTCAACAGGATTAACCTCGCACAAAAAAGATAGCCCACCGTGGCCAATAACAGCTCTCGCTCCGGCATCACCAATCTGCTCATAGGGTTCTTGGGAGTGATCGGCGCTGCATTCCTGCTCCCTCGACTTTTCCGTTTCGGATTCAAGCGCTACTTCATGAGCTTCGTAAGCGAGATCCTGCTGATCATAATCAGCGGCCTGCTTACCGAAAAACTGGTCACGTACCTGACCCGAGACGAATCGGAACCGGCAGGCCCACCATCTAATTGACTTCCACGGATGCAGCGTCGTCGGGTGAGTCGATTTGCTCTTCGTTTTCCGAGGCATCCAGAATCCGCTGCAGATCTTCGATGCCGCGACCAAAACCGCTGAAGTCGCCGCTCTGCAACGATTGCAGCGCCCGCTGGAGAACGTCGCGCGCCCGGCGCAATTCTTGACGCGTCTGCAATGATTCGAGGTGGGGCACGGAATCAAGGTCGATGTCAGACCTTGCGATTAGCTGATCGACGTTAGCATCAAAAACGGCGGCAACCGCCAGGTCGAGAGTCTCCTCCATCGCCACTCGTTCGCCGTAGAGCGCAACCACGCGCCGGAGCTGGGGAATCTCCATGCCCTGAGCAATCATAAAAACGGGTTCGACATACAGGAATGTACCCTCGATCGGGATCACCATCAGATTTCCCCGAATCACACGCGAGCCCCGTTGATCCCACAAAGCCAGCTGCTGCGATATCTCTGTATTCTGATCGATACGGGATTCGATCTGATTCGGACCGTATATCAAACGCTCCTTCGGCAATTTGTAGACAACAAGTTCGCCATAATGATCTCCATCATTTCTGGCGGCAAGCCACGCTATCATGTTGTCCCGATTTTCTGGCGTGAGCGGCGTCATGAGCAGGAACTCAACTTCATCTTCTTCGGGCAATTTTGTCAACACGTAGTACGGGTCCATCTCGACCTGTCCTCCACCGTACTGCTCACGCGGACGCGTCCATAAGTCCTCGTTGTTATAAAAGACTTGTGGGATCGTCATGTGATAGCGCACAAACTTCGACACCTGTATGTCGAACATATCCTGTGGATAACGCCTGTGTGGAATCAGTTCCTCGGGCATTTCGGAACCATCCCTGAAGAGCATGGGATAGAACGATTTATAGGCCAATACGATCGGATCATCCTCATCCATCACGTAAAAGTCTACCGAGCCTTCGTAGGCATCGATAACGATCTTAACCGAATTGCGGATGTAGTTGAGATTATGAACAACTTCCAGCTCAGAATATGGATACGTTCGAGCCGTCGTATACGCATCCTGTATCCAGACCAGTCCGCCCTCGGGGGTTACCACGAGGTACGGATCGGCGTCGAGGCGGAGGAACGGAGCAATGCGTCGAACGCGTTCCTGCACACGATTCCAGAACTGAATGCGGCTGTCCGGATTGATCAAATCCGACAATACGATGTTGGTGTCGCCATGATAAAAGGCAAACAGCAGCCGCCGCCAGAACGAGCTCAGAAGTACTCCGCCACTTCCACTGTAGTGGGTGTAAACATTTTCATCACCGCTCGGATAGGCGAGCTCAGGGACCTCCGTATTTACGATACGATACGTGGGTATGGCTTCGCCGTAGTATATCGAGGGGCGATCGACAGGTATCTCTTCAACCTCCGAGACGGGCGGTAAATCGCGAACGAGAAGCTGCGGATTGCCCTCGGGTCCCACCTCGGCGACCTCATTCATTGTGATCCCGAAGCCGTGGGTATACTGAAGGTGCCGGTTGATCCACGTATCGGCGCGATCCGGAAGATTCTGAGCCAGCTCGCGTGCTGATAACATCAGCTGACGAATCTCGCCGTCTATCACATACCGGTCGATGTCGACATTGTAAAACTGGTAGTAGGTTCTGATCTCCTGTATCTGACGGTAGGTCTGAATCAGCAGTCGAGGATCCCATAACCGAATATTGTTGATCGTCGACTGGTTCTCGATGATGTCGTCATATGTGAGGACGTTGGTGGCGGGATAGTCTCTTTCGGCCACGTCTTCCAGTCCGTACGCCTGGCGCGTGAACTGTATATTGTGTTCCAGATATGGAAGCTCGAGGGCTAGTTCGTTCGGCTCGACACTGAAACGCTGGACAAGAGCCGGGATGACGAAAAGGCCGATGATCATCAGCCCAAAGTAGCCGACGACACCGACTCCAAGAAGTCGTGGCTGGGCCTTTCTCAAGTTCACGACCAGAAGCACAATGAGCACGACGGTCGCGACGATCATCACCCACAATGCCGGAATGACGACATTGTGATCGATGTAGCTGATTCCATGTACCGTCCCACTTGATTCGAACAGCAATGAGTATCGCTGCAGAACGTATCCCAATCCCCAGAAGGCGATGAATACCGCGATGTTGAGTGACAGCTGTCTGACAACTGGACGTGGTGCAAGAAGGCGTCCTTTGTCTACAGCCACACTTCCCATCCACATGTAGGTCCCGATTGAGAGTGCGATTGCAAGAAGGCTGATCGTCAGGAGTATGCCTCTCAGCGAGCTCAATAGCGGGAGTTTGAGCAGATAGAAGGCGACGTCCTTTCCAAAAATGGGATCTTCCACACCCAGGCGCGCCGAACTGATGAAGCGCAGGACAGAATCATAGAGTGAGGAAAAATGAGTAGCGAAAAAAAGTCCTACGAGAACTGTGACACCCGCCGCCAACAAGCGCAATCGTTCCGGCGTGAGTTCAAGCTCTTCAGGAGCGCGGCGCTCTACATCCAGGGTGATGTTCCAGCGTAACTGCGAGTAATGCCGGAGGATGTACCAAAAGTTGAGCGCGAGATAGCCGCCTGCGACGATAAAACCGAGAAGGAATAGTCCGGCCTTGAGGCCGAGCGTCCTCCAGAAGACCTGTTCGTACCCCAGATTATCAAACCAGAGGTATTCAACCAGACGCGCGGGTAATACCAGCAGAAGCAAGAATGCCAGGCTCACCAGCAAGACGACCACGACTGGAGCGCGGGGGCGGAGAAAGGAGGGCATATTAACGACAAAAGTGTATGTGTCTAGCGAGGAGTATACAGCGTGTCTGACTCAGATAATGACCCGCCCGACAGCCTATTCGGGATTTCTCGTTATATCGCTTCGAGGTAAACTCGAGCAATTCCTCCCGTACGTCTGTAAACCAGATGCGTTGGAAGAAGCTGGCCTTCGGACCATACGGTGGAACAATTATTGAGGCGAGGCCTATTGCGATTCAGTTTATCACTGTCAGCGTTTCACTTCTGTTTCTTGGGTAAATGCCTACATACGTTTATCGCCGAGAAGACGGCACGACCTTCGAGATTCGTCAGCGGATCACGGAGGATGCATTGACGGAATGTCCTGAGACGGGTCAGCCCGTGAAGCGTGTAATTAGCGGCAATGCTGGTCTCATCTTCAAAGGAAGCGGATTTTATCTGACGGATTACGTTCGGAATCAGGGTTCCGAAAAGTCGACAGAAGGCTCGAGCAATTCCTCCCGTACGTCTGTAAACCAGATGCGTTGGAAGAAGCTGGCC
>CBFGXY010000198.1:0-4223 GCA_965652945.1 uncultured bacterium | reverse complement strand
AGATGCGGATGCATCGGAAGTGACAGTACCTCGTCTGCCGCTCGTTCCGCGTTGACAAGCGATCCGGAGATCCTGCAGTCTGTGCGGAATGCAGGCAGTTTGTGCAGCGGAAACAGATTACATCTGTGAGGCGATCCGAAATTACTTTCGCGGCTGAGGTAAATCCGTTCGGAGCGAAATGTAAAGCAGAATTGATCCGAGCTCAGGGCCGCGCGCAGCCGGCGCATATTGCGTCTCATGCGCGAGGCATAATCAGTCCCTGTTCCTCGAGTTCATCCACATAAGCCAGCACGAACTGCTCGAGTTGCGCCTCATCGATTTCATACTCCTCCGAAAACTCTTCTATGATTTCGGCCAGGCTCTTACCCGTATCCAGGCATCTCCACACATGTGACCCCGTCTCATTGAGAGTGTAGTACTGCCGCGTAATCAAATGGAGGAGCACCGATTCGCCATCGTCGAGGTGCGTGCACACTACGTCGGGGATGGGCTCATAGCGCCATGCAAGATCCTTCATCGGTCCTGGAGGTGTGGTTCATGCGATGTTCAAATATATGGTCGCAGTGTGAAACACCCAATGACGCTTTGGCTCAATTCTCGACCGCAGAGATTTTCTCATTTGCAGTAACACTGTACTTCGCCTCGGTTTCCCCTGAAGAAATAAGAATAACCGGATTCATTTGAGTGCGAACCCAGAACCCGGATCGGATGACATTATCCACACGACGTCTGTTTCGTAGTAGCACGTCTTCCTCAAACTCCCACCGCATACAATATTTTACACGGCCCTAGACTGCCCTTTTCAATCGATGAGGCTGCTGCACGGAAGACCATCGCTGGTCTGGTATATGATGTATGACCGAAGGAGCCGGCCGCGGTTGGATGCCGCGACCGGTCTACGGCGAGTTCGTCATTCTCTGCGGCGCACTGCCGTGTCAGCGCACCACGACTACCTGCCTCACGGTTCTGGTGTCTTCCGTGGTGACGCGCAGGAAGTAAGTCCCTGGTGCCACTGGCGTACCGGACCTTTCTCGTGCGCTCCAGTACAGATAAGACCGACCTTCCACCCGATCATCCATCGAATCTATTCGCCGCCCCAGCACATCATATATCTCAAGACGAACAGGCGTCGACGAGGACGACTGAACCGGTAGCTTTACGACTGAGGCTTCGGTGTGACTGAATGGATTCGGGTATGGAGACTCAACGAGGAACTGCTCTGGGACCTCGGGACCGTTCGGTCCGATTTCGGCAAGTCCCGCCACGTCGACGCGCAGCCGCCGGTTGTCAACGTCCACAGCGGTGGCATACTCCTCAGCTACGCCACCGGAAGCTGTGCGAGGAATCGTAGCAATGGAATAGGCACCGGCGGGAATCGCACCTCCGTCAGCTTTATAGAGAATGACGCGGAGGAGCCCCTGATCGAGATCTACCTCGGCGCGACCGGCCGCGTCCGGTGCACCCGATTTGTTCAGTACCAGCTCGGGTGTGCCGAGTATGTGGTCTATTCGTAAGTGGACCTGGAGGCCCCTCAAGGGGACCTCATTCTCCAGGATCAGGTTCAGCTGAGGGCCTTCATCGACGGCCGATACTCTGACCTCGGCGTCGGTGATCAGTCGCTTCGAACCACTCGGATCGAGCTCTACGGGGTCATAGGTTGCCGGAAGGAGAATGTCATCCGGCCAGATACCACGTGCGATAGCCTGAACATTCAGACTCAGGTCGCGAACATCAAAGGCACCATCCCCATCGGGAAATGGATACAGGTCTGAGACCAAAACCTGCACCGGCGTCGGACCGGTTCTCTCCAGTACGAAATCGACGATGTTGACTACGTCCATCACATCGACCATACCGTCGCCATCGTTATCGCCACGTCCGTGAACAGCCAGACCTCTGACTGGCAGTGCGTGCACTCCGAGCGTGTCTCCGTCGTGAGAGATGTTTAGAACTCCATCCGCGAGGCCGAAATCCGTATATGTGGGCGCATAGGTAACAGTAAACGTCACCGCTTCATCGACCTCCACGAACGCACTCGACGGCTCGACAACGAAGGGTCCACCCGTAAACTCCATCTCACTGATCCAGAGCCTTCTATCCGAACCGGGGTTCGAAATCGTAAAAGTCGCCTCGGCCAGTTCATCGGCCTCGATGGTCCCGAAATCAATCTCTTCTTCGTCGATGACGAAGGTCGCGTCGCGCCGTTCGATGCTGAGGTAGTGCCTGCCCTGCTTCACGATCAGAGACGCATCGTCGGCGGTAGGAACGGCCAGCGCCCCGATCACGTCGTCGATCGAAATCTCCACGTCGAATGTCTCGCTAACCAGGCCTGCATTGAACGCCAGCGTGAGGATCGGGTCGTAGTGTTGCCGACTCAGACCCGACCCACTCGAATTATAGAAGAGTACTTTGGCATTCTGGGCGCCAGATTCATAGGTAAGCGTCCATCCGTTACCCGATATATCAGGCCCCGCAAGAACGTCGGCCAGTTCAATTACGGGATCGTCCCAGCTTATCGAGATCTCGACCGCATTGAGATCTTCTTCCGAATCGGTGAACGACAGATTCAGATCAACAGGTATCGCAGTTTCACTTGCACCGGCCGTGCTCGTCTCACGAGAAAACGAAACCTGATTGAAGGTCGTCAGACCGAGGAGCGGGATCGTCATGGCACCGGCGCTTCCCGCACCCACGTGCAGTTCTGCTTCCACAACCCCGTCAGCTTCGGGAGCAAAGGTAATAACATATACCTGTTCCTCCTCCGGCTGGATCGTGACGGATCCTGATGGTTCGACCGAAAAGCCGGGCGCTGAAAGCTGCGGAGGATCGATGGTCAGCGGAACCACATTATAGTTGGTGAGGGTGAACGTCTGTTGATCGAATTCGCCGGGTGGTGCCGCCAGCATTCCGCCGGGAGGCTCGATATCAAATTGGACGTGACCCGAGACCATGAAGTCGTCAAATCGAGCACTGCCCGAGGCTGGTCCACCCTGGATATTCTCTATGCGAAATCGAACGTCGGGCCGGCCGATCAGCACTTCGGGTAGTTCGAATTCCTTCAGCCGCCACTGGGTAGAGACATTTTCGAGCGCTTCGTCCAGGTCCGCTATCATGACGGGAAATGTAATCCCACCGTCGATCGAGGCGGTGATCACGATGCTGCTGTCGGCGAACGAATTGGTTTTCCTGACGCGGTAAGAGAACGATCCATCCATGAGACGCCGAAGATCGATAGATCGGGTGATGCCCGGTTCTCCCGGTGCGCCATATACACCCAGACTATTGATTCCCGAGCCGTTTGAGGGTGTCATCTGGTCGATGCGCCACTCGGGACCGACCACCCATCCATGGAGATCGTCGGGTGACGTCGCCGAATCAAAATCCTCAAAAAAGACTGTCGCGACTTTCTGGCCGTGTACCGGCAAGCACCACACCGCCAATGCGCAAAGTAGAAACAAGCGTTTCATTGTATCCTCGCTGTTTGATGAATGAAGATCAGCGAGGGTCTGGCGAACCAACCTCACCCCCTCATTCCATCAAACAAGGGGGCGCCGTTTCATAACCTCGAAGGCAGGCGGGCACCCGTTCCCGAACATCCCCACAACCGATTGCGCAGCATCGAATTATCTATTCATCATCTTAAGGATCTGCGCCCGCTGCTCCGGACACGCCAGTGGTATTGCGCCAGAACTGCATACGATGTGCTTCCTTCCCTCGCCAACAGTGTTCTGTCACGGCTTGCCGTTGCAGTCACTGGATGTGATACTTTGAGGTTCATCCATCCATGCCATCCTCATCATGACACGCATCACCGTCACGAAAGCCCGCGGAGGGTTTATCGTGGAGGGGACAGAAACGAATGAACCAGCCGTAGCCATAAAGCTCTCAGAAACGCTGGCCCTCATCGCCACGATGCTCACCAACGGTGAATTCAGTTGCAGCGATGTGGGCGATGTCATCATTCTGACACCCACCGGACTTCGGGCCGATGGTGCGTCGGGAAAGGAATAGCGTGCGGCGTTAAACAGGCTTTCACGTACGGCTTGTCGCAGGGATCGTATCTTCCCGGCCCCATTCCCGCACAATCCTGTTCTATGTACCGGGGCTTCGTACTCATTCTGTTTTCCCTCCTCGCTACGTCCGCATTTGCTCAACAGGAGGGCATCCTGCGCACGGCCGATCCACTCCACTCGTTTCTGCAACGACAGCAGACGGCCGGGAGG